>NZ_CP064927.1 GCF_018336915.1 Acaryochloris marina S15
CCTGCTGGTACCCTGTTGGACCCTCTGTGGTACCCTGCTGGTACCCAATCTGCAAGAAACCTATACGGGGAGCGGGTTCAAGAGGGCTTTTGGAGGCTTCTGTGGGGAGACGTGTGGGGCATACACCTAACCACCACTACATGGGTTTGGACCAACTTTGAGGGTAAATGGGGTTTTTGCAGTTTTTTTGTCACACGTTTGAAACTTTTACACTACAGAGTTGTAGTGCGACTGAAACTTTTGTGCTACAAGATTTTTTCATCTATTCCCAACCAGAAACTCCTGACAGCTTTTTTTCGACTGTGGCAAAGAGCTACAATAAATTCCAGGTTTTTATACTGTTGAAAACAATTTTGATGAAATCACCCTATTTTCTGACACCAATAGTCTTGGGTGTAGCGGCAATAGTGGCTACACCTTTTCAATCAGCCCAAGCATTGAGTGCTACTGAAGTAGGCACAATTGCCGAAGCAGTGACGGTTCGGATTGATGGTCAGAACTCTGGTTCAGGAGTGATTATTAAGCGTCAGGGCAAGGTCTATACAGTCCTCACAGCAGCCCATGTCGTAGCGACCGAGGATGGATATGATGTGGTCACGCCTGATGGCCAGTTCCATGAGTTGGATTACAGCAAAGTCAAGAAGTTGCCCAATGTCGATTTGGCTCTAGTTGAGTTTACAAGTCCAAAAACTTATAAAGTTGCTGATATCGGAGACTCTACAGCAGTTAAAGCTGGAGCATCAATCTATGTCTCTGGATTTCCATTGCCGACAGCAGCTATTACAGAATCTGTGTGGAATTTCTCAGAGGGAAAAGTAACGGCTAACTCCAAACGTCTGTTGGCAGATGGCTATGCATTGATATATAGCAATGACACACTACCTGGGATGAGTGGGGGAGCAGTTCTAAACAGTGAGGGCAAACTCATTGCTATTCATGGTCGTGCCGATGCTGAACAAAGCGTTCAAAAAACAGAAACGGTATATCAGAAAACGGGGTTTAATCTAGGCATCCCTATCAATACATTTTTGAACTTAGCAGCAAATGTTAGCCCCAATCTAGGATTTGTAGGTAGGGCAACTGAATCAACAGGAACTACATTAACGAAAGATGATTGGTTATTACAAGGAGTAGGCAAGTATAGAAAGGGTAATTACAAAGAGGCTATTAAAGATTTCGGGCAGGCCATTGCTATTGACCCCAAGGATGCAGCAGCCCACTTCAACCGGGGAAATGCCTACGATGAGTTAAATCAGTACAATTTGGCCCTTAAAGATTATTCTCAAGCGATCCAAATCAATCCCGAATATTCAGCAGCCTACAATAATCGGGGAATTATTTACACAAACCTGAAGCAAAATGAGTTGGCTTTCAAAGACTATTCTCGGGCCATCCAACTCAATCCCGAATATGTAGAAGCCTACGCTAACCGAGGGAATATCTACAACACTCTGAAGCAGAATGAGTTGGCTCTCAAGGACTATTCTCGGGCCATCCAACTCAATCCCGAATATATAGGAGCTTATATTAGCCGAGGGAATATCTACTATGACCTAAAGCAGAACGATCTAGCCCTCAGAGACTATTCTCGGGCCATCCAACTCAATCCCGAATCTGCAATCGCCTACAACAACCGGGGGAAGATATTCAATGAACTGGAGCAGTACAATCAGGCTTTTAAAGACCTTAATCGGGCGATCCAACTCAATCCTGAATACGCAGCAGCCTACTTCAATCGGGGGAATAGATACTATGCTCTGAAGCAAAATGAGTTGGCTCTCAAAGACTATTCTCGGGCCATCCAACTCAATCCTGAATATGAAAGATATTACTACAACCGAGGGAATGCCTATGAGGAATTGAAGCAGTATAATTTGGCCCTTAAAGATTATTCTCAAGCGATCCAAATCAATCCCGAATATTCAGAAGCTTACGTCAACAGAGGGATTACCTATAAAGCCTTAAATCAGTACAATTTGGCCCTCAAGGACTATTCTCGGGCCATCCAACTCAATCCTGAATATGCAAATGCCTACAATAACCGAGGTGTGATCTACCTTATCCTGAAGCAAAATGAGTTAGCCTTCAAAGACTATTCTCGGGTAATCCAAATCAATCCCGAATATGCAGCAGCTTATGTTAACAGAGGGATTACCCATAACCGAATGGGAAACAAACCTCAAGCCAAACAAGATTTAAAAACTGCGGCACGGCTTTTTCAACAGCAGAATAACCCAGAATTCTATCAAAAAGCGATGGAACTGTTACAAAGTTTTTGAATGTGAGCTGTGATCTAGATCAATCTATCCCAGTCATGGTACTGATTAAGTACTAGATGGCACCTCTGTAGACAAAGGAAAGTTTGATTGACCTATGAAACACCATCAGATCAAATCCATGTTTGCGTTGTCTATCGTAACTAGTACAGCCCTGTTCATGAGTAGCCAGCCCGCCCAAGCGGATGAAGCTCGATTTAGCTGCGGCCAAAACAAAGGTCTTCCTACAACTCTGGCTAAAACCAAGCGAGGTCTTGTGCCAGTGATCCACTGGAAATCAAAAGATTTTGAAAAATCTGGCTGGACCCCAGAAGTCCGTTGTCAAAAAGTATCCAGGCTATTTGAACAATATTACCGAGAAGGTACTCTAGATTATCTAACTACTGCAAGAGATAAGAAGACAAGACAAAATGTTGTCTGTGTTGCTCCTGCGGAAGGTGCAAAATGTACTGGCATTTTATTCACTCTTAGGTCAGGGAGTAACCCAGGGCGAACACTTAAAAAGTTGATGGATTTACGAGTGAGGGCCACAAGTGATCCACTTAATGAAACATTGGAACGGGTTTATGTGAATATGGGTGATTTTTTGAAGTCAAGCCCTGTTGTCTCGGCAAGTTCCCCCACTTCTCCAGAACCATCGTCAAACCAACCTGCTCCAGAAGATATGTGGTAACAAGCATATCCAAGCTTGATTAATCAGAAAATTGTGTTGGGAGGATGTTCAAAAGATCTTGAACTTTCCTGTGTAAAGAATGATAGTTATAGCAAGAAGGGTAAAGGGCTACTGAAGAATCCTCGGAGCTAACAAGGCCACCCGAAAACCGACGAAGTTAATGCGGTGACTGGGAAGATACCCGCCGCGACTCGCAGAGCGACAGTGCCCCGGAGGTTCGATCCAAGAGCCACCGCGTGTAATACGCCTAGCCTCCTTATCATCTACCCAAGCACTTCCATCAGTGGGTGCTCCGGTATAGTTGTCATGCCAAGTGTCCTGACACCATTCCCAGATAGTCCCATGCATGTCATACAGACCAAAGGTATTGGGAGGAAAGCTGCCTACATCAGTCGTCTGCTCTCTATATTCTCCCTTGGGACCAGAAGCGTAATTACCTGGTATAGTTTTTCCCAGAAAATCGAAGTCAGTACCTCTGTAGTTTGCCACGTCTGTAGTAATTGTTTCACCAAAATAAAATGGTGTGGTCGTTTCCCCTCGACAGGCATATTCCCATTCTGCTTCGCTAGGAAGGCGATAATCTTTTCCGTGTTTTTGAGAAAGCTTCTGGCAAAATTCCACCGCATCATTCCATGACACTTTCTCTACAGGACGATTAGCCCCTTTGAACTTAGAGGGGTTGGACCCCATGATCGCCTCCCATTGAGCTTGGGTAACTGGATACTTACCCAGATACAGTAGGGAAAGGGTCACTTCATGCTGTGGACCTTCATCATCATCCCTTTCGGGTTTGCCCTCTAATGAACCCATAGTGAAGGTGCCTCCTGGTATCTTCACCATTTCTAAGGTCGTGCTGCTGTCTAGCTCCTCCGCAAAAAACTGAGCTTGTTTCTGACTGCGATTACTAATGGCCCCTGTCTCATCAACACTTACCACTTCATACTCAAAGCTTTTTAAGCTCGATGCAGACTCAGATGACGGCGAAGGATCAGGGGATGGGCTTTCTGAAAGCGGTCCTAAATCCAGTGAAGGAGACTCAGAGGTGGTTAAATCACGTTGAGAATTTTTAATAATCTCCCATACCAAGACACTACCTAAGCCTACGCTTCCAAATGCGGCGAGGGTCAAAAATTGACGACGATTCTTCTTTTGAAGAACAGGACTTAAGGGAGAAGGGGTTGGTGTTTGTTGGGCTTGTTTTCGTACTAACGCTTGCTGTTTAAGTTGCTCCTGTCGCTGGGTCTCAGCTTCTTGTCTGAGCTGTTCTTGTTGTCGAGCTTCGGTTTGTCGCTGGGCTTCTAATTGCTGTTTAAGCTGTTCTTGTCTATTTGCTTCAGCTTGTTTCAAAATAGGCTGCTCAATCCGAGCCACCTCTGCATCCAGCAATCCCAAAGACTGTTGTAATTGCTTAAGGCCTTCTCGCACATAGTCATCCAGTGGGTAGACGGATCGTATTGCTCTTCTAAGCTCTGCTTCATACTGCCGTAGATTTTCCGCAGAATCTGTCTCTGGGTCTGGATTCTTCGCTAGATCTGATAGAACTTCATTCGCAGTTTGATAACGATCTTCTGCCTTGATTTGGAGCAATTTATTGATAATTGCAGACAATTTAGAATCAATGGCATGAGGCAAATGTTCTTGCCAATTATTTACCCAGCCATATCCCTGCATTGTCCATAGTTCACCCGGATATTGACCTGTCAGCAGATGAAACGATGTTGCTCCAATACTATATAAATCACTAGACCCCGTGGCCTTCCCTTCCGCAAACTGCTCCACTGAAAAATAGCCAGGAGAGCCTACTTTGGTTCCGGTGACGGTTAGCTGACTCATCGATATTTGACGAGCCACTCCAAAGTCAATCAGCATCAATCGACCATCTTTTTTTCGCCGCATGATGTTCTCAGGCTTCAAATCTCGGTGAACTACACCTTTTTCATGGATAAAAGCCAACACGGGTAATAAATCTAGGAGAAGAGCTTCAATTTTTGCCTCACTAAGTGGTCCCTCTTGCTGCAATTCCTTCAGAAGATCTTGTCCATCTATATATTCCTGAACTAGATAGAGAAATCCGTCTTCCTCAAAATAGGCCAGTAAATCAGGGATTTGTTGGTTGGCTTTGAGCTGGTCTAACTGTTCTGCTTCACGCATAAACAGCTGTACTATTTTCTGATTCGCATTGCTACTTTGGCCTTGATAGAACAGTTGTTTAACAACACAAGGTCTCTGTAGTTTGTCCGTATCTTCTGCCAGATAGGTCTTGCCAAACCCTCCTTGGCCCAAGGGTTTAACTATTTTATAGCGATGGCGAAGTAAGGAGATAAGCTCAGTTCCGCAAGACTGGCAGAACTTATCGGTCTCTTGATTAATTGGCTTCTCGCAATCAGGGTTCAGGCAGCAGAGCATCGACTTCAAGCTATAGTACACTTCCCCGCATCGACCAGCATAACCTCAGGGCTATCCGTCACAGAATTATTTTAGTCACTCGCGTAAAAGAGTTAGTGAATTTGGCCTATCCATAGCAATCTGCCTATGTTCTACTTGAGAGCTTCATTTCAGGAATAGAACAATGCTAGATATCGTCACCATCCACTCAGGCATTGAAAACGGCGAGAGATATTACACCGAAGAAGAGAGCTACTACAGCGAGGATGAAGAAATCCAGGCCATCACCAAATCAGAATGGTTTGGCAACATGGCACCCAATGAACCCTATTCAGCAGAGCGGTTCACTGAATTGTTCTATGGCAATCTCCCTAATGGTCAGCGGATGCGAGGCGATGTCTTAGGAGATGGCAAAGAACGGTTAGGCTTTGACCTTACATTCGCTGTCCCTGGTAAATCTTTGAGTATGCAGATCCATGCCCCTGAAGGTGACAAGCGACTATGGCAAGCTCACATCGAGGCAGTCAAAGAGGTTATGGCTATTGCAGAAGAACGCTATGCCGCTTCGAGGGTGCAAGTCAGTGGTGATCGGAAAGTCATTAAGACTGGGAATATTGCAGCCTGCCTGGTCAATCACCATGAGAGTCGAGCAGGAGATCCCCATGTCCACACCCATGTGGTCTTATTCAATGGAACTCACTGCCCTGATGGAGAACACCGGGCCTTATACAAGGAGCTGCTGAGTAAGAGTGGCATTTTAGGAGATATCTATCATCAAAAGCTGGCCCTCAAGGTTCAGGCTTTGGGATATGAGATAGAGGAAACCAGAGAAGGCTTTGAACTTGCAGGAACAACGACAGATCAAAGAGAGTTGTTCTCTAAACGCTCCACTGAAATTGATGACTACTTAAAAGCGAAGGGCTGGGACAAGACCCCTCAGAATCGACAGAGAGCCGTCTTTGAGACTCGGATGGCGAAGGATAAAAGCCAAACCCTAGAAGACAAGCAGGACCGATGGGGCAATGAAATGGCATCGGTGGGCTTCCATGGCATCACCCCTGCCCATCACCCGATCACACCCCAGAACCAAGAGACTCCTAGAGAATTGCTTGATGCTGCAATCGGCCATCTCTCTGAACGTCAGTCATCCTTTAGCCACGAAGACATTCAGCGATTCGTCTTCTCCCACCTCCGCAGCTTTGATGAAGAACCATTGAACCAAGAGATTGATACCCACCCCGATCTATTAGATGCCTGGGACGGACGATACACCACTCAAACTGCAGTGGATCGGGATATCCGCATTATTGACAACTGGCTCCAGGGCAATGACAGGGTTCAACCCCTCAACCCCAATGCTGACTTTAGCCATACCATCCTCAATAGTGGTCAGTCTGAAGCGATGCAGCGACTGCTCAGCTCACCAGATCAATACCAAATCCTCAAAGGACTCGCAGGCACAGGCAAGACTACTGCCATGGGTATCGCCCGAGAGCAGCTACCCCCTGAAACCGTGATCAAAGTCTTTGCAGCTACCCACAACGCCAAGAATGCCATTGCGGAATCCTTTGATCTTGAAGGGGCAACCATTGCTCAACTGGCTGTTTCCGAACCCACCACTGAAGCTAACCAGCTTTGGATTCTCGATGAATCAGGCATGGTCGGCTCTGAAGACTTTGAGATGGTGATGAATAAAGCAACCAAAGTGAATGCACGGGTCTGGGCTGTAGGAGATACCGGGCAGAATGGAGCCATTGCCGCAGGGGCACCCGTGCGAATGCTGATGCATAGCGGGGCAACGGTCCATAAACTCAGTGACATCATTCGCCAGCAGAACAAAGACCAGAAAACGGCAGTAAAACTGATTGCTGAAGGACATGGCATTGAAGCGCTCAATGTCCTAGAGAAGCATGGTCACATCCATGAAGTTGAAGATGCAGATACTAAAATCTCTGGGGCAGTCAATCACTACATGTCATTGCCCCAAAGCCGACGCGATAAAACCTTGGTGGTGATCGGGACCAATGTGGAGAGAGAAGACTTCACGGATCAACTCAGGGGCCAACTGATTGAAGAAGGAAGCCTAACCCAGAATACGGAATTTACTCAGCTCAAGAACCGCAATCTCACGAAGGTGCAAAAGAAAAGAGCGGAGAACTACAACAAGGGTGATTTACTCGTCCTCCATCAGAAACACCGTACCTATACCCAACTGCAAACCCATGTCTCCTATAAAGTCCTGGCAGTGGAAGGTCAGCATTTGCGAGTGGAGTCACCAGGGGGCAGGAAGTTCAAAATCAATCCAGCTCAGCATAAAAGAACGGAGGTCTATACCGCTAGGAAGAATCATATTGCTGTAGGGGATAAACTCAGGTTTACCTCAACGAATAAGAAGGCTGGGATTTATACCAATGCCTATCTGGAATGTACGGATATCCAAGACGGCATCGCTACGGTTAGAGGCAATAAGGACCAACTACATCAGCTTGATCTGAGTAAGGCTCTACAGATTGATCATGACTGGGCGACGACGACCTATCGGGCACAAGGGGGGACCAATTCAGAGACGATCTATATTGCCAGTCTCAATCCCACTTCTGCTAAGGAGTCATTCTATGTGGGTATCTCACGGAATCGAACCAAGCATCTCTCTGTGTTTACAGAATCCCTAGAGAAGCTGAAAGGATGGGTGGGCACGTCTAATGCTCAAGAGAATGCCATTGAAACTTTGTTCGATCCCCTGGAAGGTTGGAAGCCTGACTATGCGGGAGTAGAGAAGCCTTGGCAGATTGATGCCGATACCTGGACGGAGATGAAGGGCAGTGGTGTTCATCCCAGTCTCTTAACCCCAGAGCATCTGAGAAGTGAGGCGGGGAGTTCTGAGCCTTCAATTCGAGACAACGTGTTAGTGGAGGCTTTGCTGGGAGCTGAGTTTACTAAATCCAAGTATGGCGCAGGCCAAGAAGTGACCAAAGAGATGAAGCGAAAGCTCAATGGCACTCACAAGGTCAAGGGTAAGTGGATCAATGATCCTGAACGAGCCTATACCCGCATTGCGGAAGGGGGAGGGTGGATTGGCTATGGGGGGACCGATTTACTCTCTATTGTTGAGGGCAATCCTCAACCCTCTCTCTACTGCCAGGTAAAACCCAAGACACCTCGAATCTTTGATGGGAAAGAGAATAAGTATGAAACTCCCAAGGGGGTGGATCAGCAAGTGTTCTTGCCTCATATCCCAGATAAGATTGCCGAGAAGATTTATCGTCGCAATGCCATCAATCCCACTCCAGAGGAACGGGCGAAAGGGGTCTGGTTTGTAGCGGATCAATATAATCTGCCGATTGTGCTGACGGAGGGGTTGAAAAAGACTTGGGCATCCCTGAGTCAGGGACATCTGACGGTGGGATTACCCGGTGTCACGGCTTTGTATCGAGCCAAGGATGAATACGATAATCGATTGCCCCAGAGAGAGTTTACGGACTATGGCAAGGCATTGGCTAAGTCAGGGAGACAGATCACCTTTGCTTTTGACAAGGACACGAGGGTATCGAGCATTATGAATGTCAGACGTGATCTAGTCCGTACCCTTGAGTTTATGCAGGCTGCGGGGGTGGTCTGTAAGATTGCCCAATGGGAGCCAAAGCTAGGGAAGGGATTGGATGACCTGATCGTGAAGGCGGGTCCACGAGCTTACAATGTTGCGATTGCCAATGCGGTTCCCCCAGAGGCTGAAATCAAACGGCATTATCGAGGTCAGTACAATGACATTTCTAAGAGGGTGCAGAAACGATTAGGGGAGGTGCCCAAGGAGCGGGTTGACCTGGAGGTTTACGCCTACTGCAAGCAGTATGCAGAGCTGGATGATGCTCATCGGTTTATCTCTGAGTCAGATCATATGAGGGCTGCGACTCCAGAGCAGAAACGATTGTATTTGCTGGCGATTCACAAAGTCTCACCGATCTATGAGGATTTGATGAACTCGGATAAGCCGATCAACTTCAATCAGCGGATGCCTGAGATGGTGCAGAATCGGGTCAAGTTGCAGATTGTCAAAGAAAAGCCCACTCCATTGCAGAGTGAGCAAACTAATTACGATGTAAGCCAATCGTACTAGAAGCGAGATGAAATCTCTAAAAATCTTTTGACATTAACTAGTAAAAAAACTGCAACTTATAAATCTTAGAATTTTTGCAAGCTATTCATCACGATCTGATATGCTTCCTGATTCCCTTGCTCTTTGTAAAGCTTTGCAGCAATACTAAAGTCTTTTTTAGCTGCAGAGATATTATTTAAATATTCATTCATTCTTACTCGATTAACAGCTGATTTATTAAGTTTCTGAACTCCCCTAAAAACAAGGAGCTATAAGATAAGCTTAATCGAACTTATAGTCGCTCTAATTATTATCAGATAAAGGATATAGACGTTTTAAGATTTACTTTATAAATCAGCTCTTATATAAGCTTCGGGAACGTGTTACCTTTTTGAGAGAATATTCAGGCTATGCTCAAACCCATTTATTTGGTAGTAGTTGAGGCTTGTCAAACTAGGGAATTTGTTTTCTTCCCAAAAACACACGTTCCTTAGATGTACTTTAAAAAGTATCAGTAAATATGAATCAATCACAAAAGTATTTATTTTTATTCTTTACAGGAATAACATATCCGTTTTTCGTAAATTATGGAACAGGCGCAATATTAGACTTATTACTTGCAGATCAAGCAAAAGAACCTGAAGTCATTTTCTTCCTTTGTATAGTGCTCATCTACTGCTTGAGTATATTTTTCGTTAACGCTTCATTCATAAAGCTTAATTCCTTTATTTTAGGGATTTCAGAAATGATGGGGATGATTCTACTATATCTTGTAGCATTCTCAGTCTCTGCTTCTCAGTCAAACTTAAGTCTATTAGAAGTTATTGGGTATGCTTTCGCAGATTTAGCAGCTGTTTTAGTCATGTTATTTACAATATTTATTCCAGTTGTTCTAGGTGTAATTATACATATACGGCAATGGTTTGCTAATGCATGACAAGGATATCAAACCTTAACTCAGAAGGACTTCTAAGAGATTTCAATTAAAAATATCTAGGATACTATATTGCCAAAAGCATCATGCATTTATCGCTCTTTAAGAGAGCATTATCTACATATACTAGAGAGTCTTTTTTGTTGATACCTAAAACTTTATTTATACATAAAAAAAGAATCATGGGAAAATATGAGCTGATTGAAAAAAACCCATAGCCCCACAGAACATTCACTACAATTATCGAGAGATGTTGGATTGAGTGCTTACAACCGTTCTTTATATTGATTCGGCTGACACTCAACCACCATATCCATAACCTTGGGTATCGTGATGATGAACCGCTTAATTCCTATATCTAATCGGGCAATCGCCTCAGCTTCTTGCATTAAGATCTCTGGTTCACGCAGAAGATGACAGTGGATATAGACCGTCTTTTCGTCAGGCTCATATCGCAACTGGCTACCCTTGCACCACGCGAATTGGTGGCACAAATAGTCTGATAACACATGGAAATAATTCATTCAGTATTCCTCAGACAATTTAGGCTGCTTTAACAGTCAACTGCTTACACGGAATGCAGTCCCCTTGAATGGCTGTAGCTATCTCACTGGTATGGATCTCAAGAGAGGCTGCTTGAGGAGCATTGAACATTAGATGCTGTTGAGGAAACACCACTCGTTCAAAGTACCAGTTTGGAATATTGGTGATTCGCACCACCTGAACGTGAGGCGAGCGATTACGGTAGCTGCAAAAGATGAATTCTATCTGTTGAGGCTCAAGGGTTTGAATCATAATTTATAGCAAGCCAGCCTTCAGATCTAAGATCCAAAGACTAGCTAAAAGAAAAATTAGATAGGTGGTTATAAACTCGCCAGAGGTTTTTATCAGCAAGGATTTCTCCCTTGCTAAATACTTTTTCCTACAGAGGAAAAGGTAACGCCTAATTATTACAATTACATTAACTTGCTTATAGTTTCTTAACAATAAACTTTATAATATTTTTATAGTTCGATTTATCTATATCTACTGTAAGCTTCTGCACCAAAGTCAATTTCTGCTGATGGTGACTTGTTTTAGGAGATCGGCTCTTGGGTTTGTTATTAACCCATCTGGCTATCTATGGGGGTGACACACAGCCTTTCAGATTATTAGCAATAGCCCTATTCCTTACACTTCTTAACTTAATTCTCAGCTAGAGAAATTAGTTAGGACGGCTGAGTGTCCGAAATGGATAGCGAGTTCATCGATCTCCTATCCGCTAAATCCTGCTGCTGATAAATCTACCTTTTAAGCTCATGACGCCGAAAATACCATCTCCGTCGAATCGATTGTTCAAGCTGATTGGGCTCTGTGTAATTCTGTCTAGCCTCATTTCAGGGCTGTATTTGAGTCTCTATGGCTTCATTCGTTGGCGATTTTGTCTGGATGAGTTGCTATGTACCTTGCTCTTCCGCTCGATCCAGTTTTAGAGCATCAACCCGCTAGTGGGCAATGATGTTGTTGTTGAGAGTCAGCGATATCTCGAATCAACATCATGTGGTCATACAGATAGCCTTCAGCGGCTTCCCGTTCATCTGTTTTCATGGGTTGACGATTTTCTAGGTGAGACAATACCCAGCTCACCAAGCCTGAGTCATCAAGTTTCCCCAAGGAGTGATAAGGAATCTCTTCAATCATTCGCCAAAGTTGGCGTAGAAGGGGAGTAGACATCACAGTAAAATCACCTAATATTTTTGGCACTTAAACATTGACCTTTATACATCTTAATTTAATATTTTCTTAAGGTGTGGGGTAATTTCGATTTTAAGGTCTGGTCTATAACTTTGGAGGTGAAGTATAAACATCTTCACAGCAAAGCACCTAAGACTCCCTCAAGTAATACTTTTCATTGCAAAACCTCTCAACTGTTGTCTAATCGAGAGGCTTTGGGAACTTAATTTATGTATCAACTCAACTAGAGGCTAGGGGCCATCGCTGCGGCCTGCTTCTGTTCCTCTTTTTGCTGTGCTTTCTGCTGGGGTCGCTGTTGCTGGGCCACTCTAGCTTGAGCGGTCTTCACGGTACGGGCAATCACCTTCTCTGCCACTGATTCCCCTTTGTCTGCTTTCAGACCTTGGAAGTGAGCAGACTGACCCAACATCGCCCGCACTTCCTTGGGCTTGAGGCCATCTTTTAAGGCGTTATCTGCAGCTAGCTTGACGCCTTTCAAGCCAGGTGAAACATTGGCCCCATACTTAGACCACAGACCCTCAGCAGGGTTATTGGGCACTGTGGCTTGTTTGGCCTCTGGCTTCTGCTGTTGAAGGTGTTCCTTCGTCTCTATTTCAGCACCCAGAGATTGCTTGGCTAAACCCAACGGATTGTGCAGTATCCGACCCTCCTTGATGTTCAGCAAGACTTTATTACCCTGCTTAATCACTAGATTCCCCCCAAAGGCTGCGGGGTCTTCCAAGGCTTGCTGCAAGGCGTCTTTTTGAGAGTCGGTAATCGAGGTGGACGGATCCGGGGCACCGTTCTTCATTTTAAAGATGTCAATGCCATCCATCTTGATATACAGCCGATCCACGTTCATGTTGTTTGAGGCTAGCTTATCCACTAGTCCCAATGCATAATCTTCTGCCTCTTCAGAAGATTCTGAACGAATCGGATTGACCACATTAGCAGCCGTCTCCACTGCGGCCTCAAAGATGTTGGCCTGTGTACCCCGCTCTGAATGACCATTGCCGTTCTCTGAGGGCTGATAGTTAATCTGGGGCTGTGTGCCGTTGGATTCGACTTGAGGAACAGCAGTCGCCTGAGGGTTGGCCTCTACCTGGGGATTGGCTGATGCAGAAACTGTTGACTGTTCTGGAGATTCAGAAGACTGAACGTTAGTGGTCTGTTCTTCATTGTTAGACAATTTTGCAAACTCCTGTTCTACAAATAATTCAGCCTGTATCCCGACCTGACGGACATGACTGGCGGCACTCGTGAGAAATTCTTGAGAGCGCTCTAATGCCTGTTGACCGTTGGCGATCACCTCGTTAATGGTCATGGGTCGGATCTCCTGAAAGGCGACGACGGCAGAATTAGCCATTGTGCGGCCTAGCATCAGAGATGTGCCGACAGATCCCACGGCATGGGTGACCATATCCTGGCCTGCCAATATCACCTGAGAAGATTCTGATGAAATCCAATCAAAGCTGGTTTGAATCCCGCCAAAGGCTGGGAGTCCAGACATGACGGATTCCCCAAAGTTACTCATGGCCTGTTGGGCCAGGGTATGAGTACCAGACTGAAAGGCATCACTCCCCCACTGGATGGCGGTGCCTGCTAGGGGCGCAACAAAGGGGGTATGGGTGGCCGCAGCAGCTACAACTAATGGCACCCCCACGTTTTGAATCCCACTTTTGACAAATCCCAGTGGGACGGGTGACACGGCAAAGGCGACATCCTCTGCCTCCTTTGCTGTGTTGTATAGGTCTTTGAATGTAGACATTTCAACCCTCGCGAGAGGTTTACCTATGAAACATAGGCAGAATGACCTGGGAGGGGCAAATCGTTATTTGGAGATTGGGATTAGTTTGAGGGTATATGGCTATCGAGACAGATCTCACTGATTTACCAGGAACCTGAGATTTCATGAGCAAAGTGACTTAGTGAAGTTGGATTGGTAATATTATTAATCGAAATATAAGCTAATTTACTTACTGATCGGTCAGTATCTTTTAATAGAATATGCTTGATACTATCAGATGCACCAGGATTGCACGCTATACCACGACGGACTTTTTTGTCAGGATGATGAGCAAACATTACTAATAGAACTTCAGGCGTACTGCTGTTGCTAGATAAGCCTAAAATTACCTTGCCTAAATCACTTTTTTCATATGCAAAATTATCATATATCGCGAATAGCAATTCCTCTGAAATATTATTATTAGATGCTAAATTATGCCTGATTGCTTCATCTTCATTAGCTTCCTGGAACAGAGCTTCTAAGCAGTGTATAGGAGTATTAGAATTTCCCGCAACCAAACGACGGACTTCTATCTCGATATCTTGAGCAAGGATTTCTAAACACTTTGCAGGAATATTTGGATTCCCCGCAACTGAACAACGAACTTTTACGTTTGAGTCTTGTGCAAGAGCTTCTAGATAGCTTGTGGACATATTTAGTACATTAACTGCAGATGCTACACGACAACGAACTTCTGCTTCAGCATCCATAGCTAGAGTCTCTAGGTAGTGCACAGACGTAGTTTTATTTCTTGCTAAATCTATTCGGAGTATAATGCTCTCTGAAATCCAATTTAAGACCCATTGTGGTACTGGATCTAGTGTTAATAAAGCATTAACTGTCGAGATGCGATCACTTGAGATATTAGATTCTTTTTCTAAATCTTCAAAGGCTTTATTGCTAGCTAACTCTTGCGGAAAGTCTTTCCCCAGTGTCCATAAATCAAAAGAAGGAGTTTTTGGGTTAGCAGTTATTGCTTGCAGAACTTGAGGACAATATTTGGGGTTCGGAACAAATTCATCAAGATCATAATAGTCCCATCCTTGTTCCCAGTGACCCTTACAATATTGCTTGTTAAGCTCTTCTAGCAATTCTGGAGAAGCTTGGGGATTTTGAACCACTATGTAAGCAAGGTCAGCGCTCTGGAGAGCTAATTCTCGTAACCTTTCTGAACTAGTCTCTCTTGAGCCAGCTTCTAGCTTAAAGGCATTAACATTTTCCATGAGAATGACAACTTAGCAATCTGAATACGACTATTGCCATCCATATCAGCGACAGGGGCAATCTACCAATCCACAACCTTTGTGTGAATGAATAATTATGGTTACACGATAGGTGTCGTGTAACACGCCAATAAAAAGATATTAAACGTAACTTCCCCTCTTGCAAAGAATTAGCTGCTATCCCTGTAAGTACAGATTTTTGAATCACAGCACCTCCCACTTTCATAGCTCCAGATCTACATCCCCAAATCCTGAGACTGAGATTGCTTTTGACTCTGCTGCTGAGACTGCTTCGGTTGCTGGGATCGACGCTGTTCTACCTTGTCTCGATTGATCTCATGCTGTGCCCTGGACATTACCCGGTCCTCATACAGCTTCACTTTCTCAGGGGACTGGGTTTGCTTTGCCACTTCCTTGATCGAGTTGCCAGCTCTGACAATTTGCCTGAGCTGTGCCCCTTTCAGCCCTCCTTTCATCCCTGCTTTAACGTTGGCGATATCATCAGCCCGTGACTCAAATTTGATGGACACACGATTATTGAATTTAGCGAGTTGTGCCCTCAGAATTCGCAGGGTTTGAGCCGTGAGCTTGGCCCCTTTTTCTACGCCTTCCTGGGCCAGGTGCATTCCTTTATCAGCATCCCGCTCTAAGGTCTGGTCTTGACTAGGCTGCATCGCTCATATCCTCCTGTTCGTCTACATCAGTGGTTTTATCTGCCTGGGTATCATCAGTGCCTTCCTCTGCGTCAATTTCAGCGGCTTCTTGTTCGATGGCATAGTAGTCTTCTGGTGGTAGTAGATCCTCGGCGGCTGCGGCTCTATTCTCCATTGCCACTTGGATATTGATATCCCCAAAGTGCTTCTGATGTTCTTCTTGTAAGCTGGGCAGAATATCCTCTCGCCATGCGACTTCACACTGCTTCCGAATCTTGGCTTGGGGACTGTTCTCGTCATAGGGAAGCTGGGTCTTCTCGTAGATGATTGGGTGGCCGTTGGTGGAGGCATCGACGATGATGCATTGCCCTGGTTTCTTCATGGCGTCTAGGCGATCTGCGGTCATCAAATCCACTTGCTGAAAGCTGTCGTTGCGACTTCTGGAATGGTTGGAACCAAAGGACTCGTTTTCTGTGGTGCTGATGATGGTTTTCTTGCCTAAGCGATTGGCGATGACTTGATTGCTTTTATAGGATCCTTGGTTCATATAGATCCGGGTTGGCAGGTTAGCGGCGATGCTTTCCCAGCGTTTCTCGCCATAGAGTTCCTGCATCTGTTCTTCTTGCTGATAAATCATCCACATCAAGAGACCATTTTGCCGTCCGAGGGCTGACCATTTCTTGGCATCAGGATAGAGGGTGAAACTGGCTTCTTCGATGATCACGCCGAGATTGTTCTGGCGTCTGCGGGTATAGCTGATGTTGCGCTTGATCAGCATATGTTGGGCAGCGGCTAAATAGGTCTTGGTGGCTTCTAGCTGGTCTTCGTTGATGCGGAAGAAGATGGCTTGTTTACCTGTGAGGTCTAAGGGAATGGTGGTCTTGGTCATGCATTTAGCAATCTCGGGGTCGAGGAATTGCACCCAGTTCTGGCTAGCGGTGGATTGAATGGTGGGGCCTGGGTTGGCACTGCTGGAGCTGTTGGCGACGGTTCTTAGTCCTCGACTCAGGTGAGTCATAAAGTAGGGAAGTCCTTTTCCCATTTTGTCGTTGTCTTTGGCTGCGGCTAGGCGTTCGGCGATGTTGTTGAGACCCATTAGTTCCCAGACCATGAGCATGTCGGCATATTCACTGCTTTTAGCTCCCAGCATCATGGACTGTTGCATAAGGTCAGACTGGGGACCAAAGTATTGATGTCTACGCTCATAGTTCTCGACGGCGTTGATGTTGATGCCTCGGGTCAGTTCAAGGGTGCCTGCAAGGTCTTCTTCACTCTCGATCAGGTCGAGGAGGTTGAGGCCACCGGAGAAGGGGAGCCTTTCTGCGGAGTATTTTGATTCTTCTTTGATGCCTGGGGCGAGAAAGTGGATGTCATAGCCCAGGTCGTGGAGATAGGCGGCTGTTTTCTCCATCAGTTCACCTTTGATGTCACCGATGACCATTGCGGCCCCATCTTCGGCTAGGGATTCGATCAGGCGAAGGGCAAAGTTTGCGGTCTTTCCACCACCGCTTTTACCTGAGACGAGGCCACCAGGGTTGACGGGTCCAAGGGTGATGCCTGTTTCTGGGTTGAGTTGGATCGCGGATTTTTCAATGTCGCCTTCAGCTCGGATCAGTTTGGCTTTGTTGGACCCTTCTTTGATTTCTTTGGGGGTGGCTTCTCTGGCGTTTGGCATTCCCTCGGGAATTTGAGTTCTGCGTTTGTTGAGGGTGCCCAGCCAGATGATAAAGACGAGGCTGAGGAAGCCTACGGTGAGCCAGCCGTAGTTGAGGGGGATGTTGTGGAACCCTCTGTAGTCTGATGAGGGTTGGGTGGTTTGTTGGGGCATACAAAAATCCCGCTAGAGAGCTAGTTCTAACGGGAACATAGGCAGATTGTATGGTGGGGTGCAAATTCTATTGATTACGGAAGGCTTGGATGAATTTATCGGTAATTTCTTTACCCAGAACTTTTTAGTAGTCTTGGAGAGTTGGTAGAAGGCCAGAAAGGTCTATGAAGACCAACTTACATAAATCTTGATCATTGGTGGTAACCAGTGTATCTGGCATCCCTTTGGGGATTTTGGTTTTAGACTTTGAGGCTGTAGTTGCATTAAAAACCAAAAACGCCAGCATTATCGCGCCCATGATCACAATGGTTTGGATAGACCAAAAAGACTGCCTGGGTTGCACAGGCTTAGGTGGGGGTGACGCTGGCTGTTCGATATGTTTTGACATAAGCCGAGGTAGTATCTACGCGACACATATTTGGCCTATCGGTGGTATTAAAAAAAACCCCTGATGCCTCACCAAGGTTTTTTAAAATTAACGTTGCTGCTTGAAAGCTTCTGTTATCTTCCGGTTAACCTCGGGGCCTAGCTTTTCGTTGTATACGCGCTCGTCAGGGAAAGATCCCATTTGATAAGTCAGAAGCTTTTCACAGCCCCCGCTCGCATCCGTTCTGATGTAAACCATACCATCAGCTTCCATGTCCGGGCGAGGTGCAACGAATGTCTGTTTTATGGCGTGGTATTGACTGCCCGCATGATCGACGGTCACCAGCAAAGAAGCGCTTTCCGGTGCATCCTCAGACCGCTTAAAAAGCGAGTTGATGCAAGCCTCCGCTGCGGGACTGGCCTTAGCGGGTAGGGCTGAGCTAAGGCCAAACAAAAGTAGAGTTGCAAAGAGTTTTTTCATTGTGATTACCGTGGAACGTTGTAAGTCTTAAGGGCTGGGAGGTTGATATGCTTCCGAGGGTTGACGACGGTGCCAGAGTCGCGATCACCGGTAACATATCCCTCAATCACGCCAAGGTCAATATGGGGGCCGGTGGATAATCCAGTGCTGCCCACTTCGCCAATGAGCTGCCCTGGACTCACCGTATCACCTGCTTTTACGTAGTTGACTTTATTGTGAGCATACCAAGTCGCCAGCCCGTTGCCGTGGTCAATTAAGATCCAGTTTCCGTAATTACCATTATAAAAGCTCTCGACAACCGTCCCTCCGTCTGCAGCCGCGAAGGGTGTCCCGGCATAGTGGGCTAAGTCAATCCCACTGTGGAAGCTATTGCCCCCGTTCTTGGGGTGAATCCGTGGCCCATAATTACTGCTTAGGAGATAATCATGCTTGGCTAATGGGTCCGACAGCCGACCGGATGCAACGCCAGATCCAGGCACAAAATTACTGCTGTCTATATTGCCTGCACTTGCCAACAACGCAGGATTACACCGCTGTGCATTCGTATTGATCGCAGCCAACAATGGGTTCTGCCCTGCATCCCCATTCGGACCATATTGAGCCAAGATTGCCGGGTCTTTCCATATGTCATGCTGTTCAGCTCCCCCCGGCAGGCTCGTAAACTGGCCGTATTTGGTTTTCCCAGGAACGGGCCGACCTAGCAGTAGATCAGCGGTGGCAAAGTCACCAGCCTCAATCAGGCCCATGATATCGGTCCCTATTTGACCCGAGAAGTCCTGAATCAAGGCCACTGCCGCCTGATCGCGTTCGGCTTTATTCGTTGACCAGGCATCTACCCCATACCGATCCAATATCGTCTTTCGTGTCTCAGGAATAAACTGATATTCCCCATACGCTCCGGTATCAGGATGGGCGTCAATATCCGTCCCCCCCGACGATTCACCCAAGGCAATGCGGGCGAGATACTGTCTGAGATTATGTTGAGGATCAGATGGGGTTGAAGCTGTGCTTCCTTGTTGGCTGCTCACAGCCCCTGGTTGACCCGGTATACCCGTCAATTGTGGGGCACCACTTGAGCCATCAATCGGTTGAAGGACGCCATTGGATGACGCAGTAGTACCTTGATTCTGACTCCCAGCCGCATTCGCAAAGGTCTGTTGCGCCTGACTGGTCCCTACAAACCGCCAGTGCCAAGGCTCAAATATAACGCCTTGGCTATTCCCCTGGGGAAATGACAACTCAAACCCGTACTTCCCGGCATTGGCTTGCATCCAGGCATATTCAGGTGTCTGTGCCCAAGACTCATTCAGGCTGGCATTCTGGTTGTTGCCTACATCCACCGCTAGACCCGTGTGGTGCTCACTATATCCAGGTGGAGCAACTGACTTGGCAACTTCTTCAGCAGATTGGTTCGCCAACTTTCTATCCCAATTAGCCTGCTGATGAGACACGGATCGGAAGCCTGAGACTGCTTTAATATCTAATCCCTGAGCAGCCGCATCTGCTCTCAGTTGCTCAAAGGCTTGGGCGGCTTCTGGGGCTAGGGTTTCCTGAACGCCATCGACGGAGGTCACGTTTTGAAGCTGTCCGGTCGTCTCTGCATAGGCTAAGTGACCATAGAGAGATTGATTATCCGGTGGAGGACTACTCTTGGCTGCGGTATTCCCCCCTAAGAAGTCAGGGGCTTGGCAGAAGTTAATGGTTCTCGCTTTCTCGTTAATCCCTGGAAAGTAGTCTTGGACTTTACGCCGAGCCAGGATCGGGAAGATGCCCCCGACTTTGACTTTCCACGGGGTTTTGAAGCTGAAGATATGAGCGGTGCAGTGCTTCTCAAATAGGATGGTGACGCAGATCTGAAAGTCTACCCATAGCCGAGCTTCTGCGGGTTTATCATCGTATTCGGTGATATTTCCCAGGCTGAATTTGGTGAGGGAGCCATTGCCAAAGGGCTTAATGCCTGCTCGTTCCTTATTGCCAAACAGGCAGAGAAAGCCTTTGCATCCGGGGACTTCCTGATCTCGACTCATCCACTCTTTTCCCAGAAGTGGATCACCGAGAATGGTGGTCCCTGGTTCTAGGGGTGCCATCTCAAACCGGGGAAACCCTCTTTTGGGTCGCTTGCTTCTGCTAGTGGCACTCTTGATGCCATGCTCTGGTTTGAATTTTCCGTCAGGGGTGCCGCCACTGATGGGTCTTCCATAATGTTCTTCTGCTCCATCTTGACCACTATGGGCGATATCGAACCGACCAAAGATATCCCCGGCAAGGATATTGAAGATGATCGGGGCGACGATGGAGCCAAGGGCGGTATCACCGAGGCCAGGGACGGAGCTTAGGATCTTGTCTTCTATGCCGGGGAATCGCTCTAGGGCCAGGTCTGCGAGTTGGGGTAAGGCTTGGTCTAAGGGCTGATTGGCAATATGGACGATGCCACCGATGGGCACTTGCTTGAGTTCGGGGAATTCTTTGATGACTTCGTTGAGGGTGAAGTTTTGGATTTCATCAATGGCATAGGCTTGGGCGCGTTGCCGTGCGGATTCCCAGTTGCCTTCGATGACTTCGATGGTGAGAGAGCCAACGGGTAATCGGTGCAGCTCTGGGGGAAGGTCATTGCCAATCTCTCGAAGTAAGACTTGTTCGCCTTCTTTGATGGCCCCTTTCCAGTCGCCATCTAGGAGGTCTTCAAAGGGAATATCTTTGAGGGCGGGATTCTTGTTCAGTTCGTTGATCAGGACTTTCTTGCCTGTACTCAGGGCATTGCGTTGAAGCTGTTTCTGGGCACCTGTGGGGTCGAGGACGACTCCAACGACGGCTTGGAATAGGGGAGCGGAGTCTTTGAGTTTGATATCGCCGTTGTTGTAAATGTCTTTGACCTGTTCAAGGTTAAGGCCATTGACTAGTTCAATCTGGCTGATGGGCACTCCTCCGATATCAGTACCAATAGCATTGTTAAAGTCTCTAAGACTGTGTTTAGTGAAGCCTGCAAACTGAGGGTTTTGCTTTAAGTCTCCAAATTTGATGATTTTGTCTGGGGTGGCTCCTGCGGGCCAAGCTCGGTTGGGATCATAGTTGAGGTTAGGGTCATCGACGACGACCCAACCGGGAGAGTTGGCACCGGGGAGATGGGAGAAGGAAACCCCTTGGGCTTCAGGGGGTGGATCGTAGATTAGCCCAGGAACGTTGGCGAGTTCTGGGGCGGGATAGTACCCGACTGGCTGGGCTTGACTCCAGACGGGAAGGGTCTGGGAGGCTGCGATCACGATGGAGGCGATGAGGGTAGGACATCGCTTGAGAACATTGAGGGTCACTAACAGAAATCCCCTGTAGATGGGCTACAGAGGAAACATAGGCAGGATGGCCTTTGAGGTGCAAATTTGTTGGTATATCAGGGGTTGATAGACTACATCTTTCTATCAAGATTGGGAAATGACCCACCATTAATCCTGATAGAGAACAGTGAATCGATTTAGCCAAATACTTGGACTTCCACGAGCACATTCACAAAATCATCAGTCGATTGAATGTCACTGAAGAACAAAGAATCTCTCCACACCAATCTGACATCATGTTGATTACTAAAAGCCATGCGAAGCATTTCAAGAAGACTTTCTTCATCGGGAGAAGGCTGAAAAATGGGCAGGTACACATCCTCCGTTGAACCTTCTGTTCGCACTCTGACAAAGTGGAGCATCCGGTCTCTAACAATTTCGCTAATGGACCGGATTTGAGTACGATCTCCAACTCTTCTTGTGTCCTGGTTATTAGGAAATCGATTTTTCTCTAAATTGTATAGTGCTCGCGTTGGATCAAGAGGATATGAATTTTCAGAATTACCAAGAAGTGGCACCACCATCTCTGGAAGCCATCTCATCTCAAAATGAAGATGTTCAGGAGCATCTAATGGCCCAACTTCTGCAATTTGTTCACCAGCCACAACAGTTTGATTAATATTAACCAGTGGGTTTCTTAGATGAAGATATCGACTAATTATCCCGGAGGCTAAAGGGTCATGCTGAATTGCAATAATGGTTCCACCAGGGATATCATTTATCAAAATGACTCTACCATCTGCAACTGCAAATACGGGTTCACCTTCATCTGCCAGCAAATCTACACCTTCATGTATACGTGCTAATCCACCATCAGATAGACTTGCTCTCCGTACCCCAAATAAGCCTAAGCTATCATTTGTTCGTAATCTCAACGGTAACGTACTAAATGGTTCTGGAGTTGTTGACCTATTGAGATCCATAGGAGGAGCAATCAGAATTTCAATAGGGCCAAATGGTATTCCTACATTCATAATTTTCATTTATATAAAGCGTGTGTTGGGAAAACTAACTTATTGAGTTTTCTATTTATATTTCTGATTACTTCCCTAAATTTATGTCTATTGAATAAAAAATTTACATTTTCAAAATATCCAAACAGTAATTACCTAAATATGGATACTTGAAATTATTTTGATCACATGAATATCTTTGGCAATATATGAATAGCACTAACAAAAGATTTTCAACCCAATTGACATTTAATTGCTTTGATATAGAACTAGTAATAAAATCCCTCCCATGTCATATGTTGGGAGGGAGAAGAATGCATAATCTTAGAATAAGTCGAAGAGTAGACAAACTCTTTAGTTTAGGCCGGTCAACTCACTAGCGCCAATACAACCTCACTACCAAACCGCCATTACTGCGTTACGTTCCTATTGATCATGCTTGTTGAAAAAGTTGAAGCCAAATTCCCGCCCGGTGTTTCGATGCCAAGGCCAATTCGCTGCTTATGCAACTTCTTGGACAAGCACGGTTACCCGATCAGTGGCTGCTTCGAAATCAGTACGATTGGCGATGATGACATGGCAGCTTGGTTTCCAAACGACGAGACGATGCAGCATCAGTTTGCCGTCTTCGGTCGTGGCTCTACGGGATCTGTTTATGCTCTTTGGCTTCGGGGGACTCAAGATGCTGAATCTGCCCCAGTCATCGTTCTAGGATCTGAGGGAGAACTGCTTGTTCTTGCAGTAAATTCACTAGAATTCTGCCGTCTATTGGGCTGTGGATACAACGAATTAGAGTGGGATGATCTCACCCAAGAATCATCGGAGTGGGACACTGCTCAACTGTTACGAGATTGGCTTACTGCTACTTTAAATGTCGAGTGTCCTACAAAGGGTGGCTCTATTGTCTCTACTGCTCAGAAACAATATTCTGACTTTCCTAGTTTTGTTCAGCAGTGGCAAAGCGCAAACCTGTGATGTCACAAACAAGAATCCTCTGTAGATGGGCTACTAAGGAAACATAGGAAGAATGGCCTGTGAGGTGCAAATTTGTTGGTAAATCAGGGGTTGGGGCTGTTGTTTACATAGCTTAAAATGTTACTTTGCCAATCGGATTGATTGACAAGCACTTTACCTCTTTCAGAAGTCATTATTTACTTCCCCTCCTAGAAATTTGATTCGCTTTGCGTAAAAGAAAGGTATGAAGCCGATAAATCTCTAGGAATAAATAATTTTTGCCCAGATTACCAGTGACAAGAGCAATACCCCTTATAAGGCCAAGCTGACAAGGAAAATCTAGGGATAGATGCGTGTATTTAGAAGATGAATCGATTGAGATATCTTCAATACGTTGATGAAAACCAGATTTTAAGCCTGAGGGGAAATTTGCCCATCATCTTAACCGCTCCCCATAGGGGTTCCAAACAACCCAATCTGGCCCCTGAGCAAAGTGATGTCAAGTCCATTAATCAATTTATTGTTCTCTAGCTAATGAGGAATCACGATGGCAAAGAGTATTGAAGGCATATCTGGTCAGATCTGGGATGATTATTATGAAAAATTTGAAGCTTACTTCAGCCGTGATTTAGTGAGGGATGGCTGTCATCCCTTGATCTTTGAGCAAGTTGAACCCACCGATAAAGCGATTGTGTTGGTTCATGGATTGTCTGACTCTCCCTATTTTATGAGCGCGATTGGGGAGTATTTCTATCAAAAACTGGGGTACAACGTCTACTTGCCGCTTCTGCATTTTCATGGTTTGAAGGATCCCAAAGAGATGGAAGGAGTAGAGCTAGAAGAGTGGAAAGCGAACGTTAGATTTGCCATCAATGTGGCCGAAGACAATGCCGAGAAAGTTTCCATCGGAGGCTTATCGACGGGTGGTGCCCTGGGCTTTTATATGGCAGCAACTAGCCCAAGGATTGACGGCGCACTATACCTATTTTCTGCAGCACTTGATCTGGCGGGTGGTCGGCTTGGACTTATAGGTGAAGTAAAAGAACGTGTACTGAGAACCTTTTGGCCTGATCTACTGAAACCTATTCTGAATAGAAATGCCCCTCCCTTAGTTGGAGACAATCCCTATGGATATAGCCATGTTGATCTAGATGGGGCTCAAGAACTCGCGAGGCTGATTAAGGAAACCGATATTCTACTGAAGGGATTTAGTCATAAAGCACGGTTTGCAAAGCGGGTCTTTGCTGCCCACTCCGAGTCTGACACTACGGCTAGCTTAGAAGGGATTAGAGAGCTACAATCTGTGTCAGATCCGACTCTATTCCACCCCTATATCTTTCACAAGGATCTAGAAATTTCCCATGCTAGCCTTGTCCTCGAAGATACTATTGCGAATAATGAGGGGCAGATCATAAAGGACGCAAATCCCCAATTTGCCGAGATGATGACAGAAATTAAGCAGTTCCAAGATGGAAATTGAGTCGAAGTACTGAACCGAGAATTTTTGTCGTAGAGTAATCGATTAAGCGGTTTGTGGCATGAACTAGCTCTGATAGTGCTTGGACATAGAGGGTTTATTCAGGACGAATTGGCGCAATTGACTCCGATTTAGGCTTAGGCTGACTACCCAAGCAGTGAGCTTACAAGTCGCTTTAGCTTGCATCACATCCGTCAGGGGTGAGATTACGCTATCCATTTTGAGAAGTTGCATATTTTTTTTGCGAATAAGTGATGTCTAGTAGGACAGTCTGTGGATTCATCAAATCCTGCACAGATAATTTCGAGCTAATCCTTTTAGACTTGCAATATCTGAGGCATGGACTTTCTACTAAATGTTCATTAAAAGACTAATTCAAGCAAGGAAATCAATATGTCGAAAGAGCTAGGATTGATTGCAATTCACGGAATGGGGGATACACCTATTGATTTCTCAGATGAGCTAGAACAAATATTAAGCCAACAAGTTGGTGGAGAACTTTGGAAAAAAATTCACTTTGAATCAGTATATTATCAGGGAATTCTTCAAAATAATGAACGGCGCGTCTGGAATAACATGCAACTGTTATCTACTGAAAAACTTCGGTGGTCTTTACTGAGGAAGTTCATGCTATTTGGACTCGCAGATGCCTCCAGCCTAGAGCATAAAGCTGATGCAGATAATAGTGTTTATAAACAAACTCAAAAAATTATTGCAGAAAGCTTACGTAAAACAAAAAGTCAATTAATTGATAAAGACCGTCCTGTAATTGTAATTGCTCAATCACTGGGTGGGCAGGTAATTTCTAACTACATTTGGGATTCCCAAACTGGAGGAAATGGTATTTGGAAGAATGGTACACCAGATTCACTAAATCCTAGTGCTGATGAAAAAGAGTTTCTGCAATTGAAAACGATGAGATCTCTCTATACAACAGGATGTAATATCCCCCTATTTGTAGCTGGATTTGATAAAATTTCAGCGTTTAATGGAGCAGTGATGCATCCTCAATTCCAATGGAAAAATTATTATGATCGAGATGATGTTCTAGGTTGGCCTCTCCAACCTTTATCTAATGACTATGACAAGCTAGTAAAAGATATAGAGATTAATGCTGGAAATATTGTTTCAGCTTTCACCCCATTCAGTCACAATGAATATTGGAGTGACCCTGATTTTACTAAGCCATTATCTCAAGAAATAGTAGGCATACTCAACAATCCTTAAAATTCCGCATCATTAGGTATCTAACAAATTAAGGCACGAATATAAAAATACTGTCGCTAGTAGATTTGAAGATAGATTTGGTTTCTATCTCATGTAAATTTTTTAGTGTACGGTTTTTATTCAATTTGTGTCAGTCTGTTCAATCACGATGAAGACAGTAATATGTTCTATAGAACTGTCTTCATCGTAATTCTTGGAATTTAGCTGTTGAATAATCAAGTAGAATGCAAAATTGATGAAATCAGCCAATCGGCACAATCTCAACCTCACCATCAAACCGCCAGTACTGGGTGATCTCTTGCCCGCCTCGCTGTCGTTGGGGATTGGATACAAGCCGGGAAATGTGATTCCCTCCCCGCACATCCGCTAACTGGTCCGTGGCGATCTCTCCCCCAATTGCAGCCACTGTCCCCATCACTCTATCCCCGAAAGATTCTCCTCCCTGGCGCTTCAGTTGCGCTCTCAGGTACTTAGTATTCTTGCGTCTGACCTCCATCGTCCCTGGCTCAATCTCTTGACCATTGATACTGACCACATGAGCCGTGAACTGCAAGCCATTCATCTTTTGAATCTTGGCCTCAGCCATCTGACCTTTATGAGGTCCACTGGTGATTTTCAAAGGAATGACCACCTGTTGAGCCTCTTGAGGGGATAACCATTCCACATGATCAATTACCTTGGCCTTCATGGAGGTCCGGGTCGGTGGTGCTGCACCCTGGCCTGAACCATAGAACTCAGACTCAAACTGATCCACCGTTTGAATCTCACCCGCCATAAAGTTGACCTGATAGTCAGGCTTTACTTTTGTCTGAGGTTTAGCTTTACTCCTATTGGCAAAGGCTAGCTTGACGGGTTTAGCCTGGGGCCGAGGGGTATAGGTGGGACGGGTGACTTTCGGGATTTTGCCTATCGAGGATGTTTGGGAGGATGACTGAGGCTTTTGACTGATCTGATAGCGGTTACAGCCTGGAACGTTCATACTCCGCTCCACATAGCCCACACATTCATTCAAGGAGGGGCCGCTAGGCTTAGACTTGGCAAGCAAGGAAGGGCTGGGCTTTGCTGGAGTATAGGTGCGTTTTGGAGTCGAGTTGCCATAGAGCCGACGAGGAACCCTGACGGTATTTTTTGGCTGGACGGGCTTACCCCCTACCTGCAAGGGTTTTTTCTGTCCAGCCTGCTGGGCTTTCAGGGCTTTCTGCTTTTGGGCCTGCTGCTTGAGCCGCTTTTGTCGTTGATCAAACGGCTCTAAGTCTGCGGCTTGAGTTAATCCCATGTTGTCTTGGGCAAGCTGGGCTTTCTCCAGTTCAGACTGCTGAAGCTTTTCCGTCAGGCTGATAATCTGCTTATCCTTATCTCCCAAGGCCATCACCACCTGGGGCTTCGGTCCCCATAGCTTATAGCCCACGAACCCAGTGATAAGCAGAGGGACGGCGATGAAACCAATCCTAAACCAGGGCTGCAGATAGTAGGGATGTTTGACCTTATCCCCTGGATCCACCATTTTCTCTAGATCGTTGATGGGACGACCCTCAGCCACCTTGTTCTCTTCTAAGAGTTCATTGAGTTCCGGGTCTTCCAACAATGTGGCTTTGGCTTCCTCGACCTGGCGTTTATCTGTCGGCATGTCTCGCTCCTTGTCTCTGTTCTCTGGGTTGTTCTAGGTGGGCAGGTCCACAATGTTGGTAATCAATAGCTCTGCATGGAGGGCATCATCAATCATGCGGCCCAGCTCTGTATCGGCAATTTGCCAGTTGGGTCTAAAACCTTGGACGGCTCTCAAGGTCAAGATTTTGTTGATTTTAACGGGGTTATAGATCAGGTTGTTTTGACCATCAAAGCGGTATTGGGTGGCGTATAGTCTGATATCCCATTCATGGGCTTCTGGATCTATGCGCTCAATCTTGGCTCCCGTGAGGGTGGTCTTTGTATGGTGGGATTTGCCCACATAGTTGGTGAAGGGGTCTTTGGCTTTGGCATAGGCGATGTGCTGACGCCCCAACCACTCGGCCCGGATATCAGGATGGATCTTGAAGGCTTGGGTATACATGGGCAGGGGATAGATCACCTTGCCTTCACGGTGGCCTTCACCATTCATGGGCCAGGTATAGGCGACGGAGACAAATTCTTGGGCAAATCTCAGGACCACATCATCACTGCGATAGAAGGGATCTACGGGCTGACCTTTGACGACTAACCCGGAGTCAGTCTGGATATACACCTGAGAGGGGGCTTGGGCTCTGGCTCCTTGGGTAAACCAGGAGAAGCACACGAGGATATTCAGCAAGAGAGCTGAAACTACCAGGAGGGGAAGGAATCGAGAGAGTTTCTTAGTCATTGGCAGTTACCACTCGTCGTAGATCGAATAATCAAACTCGGAATAAATATCGTCCAGGTCTCTCGTGCTTCTTCCATCACCTCCAGAGGTCGTTACCCCCAGTAGGAATTGCACCAATAGAAAGAACAGGGTCAATCCCGACAGGAAGAACCAGACAAAGATGAAATGGTCAAAGGTCCAGCAGAAGGCGAAATAGAACAGCACGGTCATCCCATAGATAAATCGGAAGTCTGACCACCAAAAGCGAAAGTCGGGGACAAAGAGCTGGCAAAATATGAGTCCACAGCCCAAGGTGAAAAAGGAGTCCAACCCGGATAGCTGCTCTGCCCCAGCAAAGATGCGGTGGTAGCCTGCAAACAGGGTGAGGACGATGCAGGCCATTACCCCAGATAAGGGAGTCAGATCGGCAAAGCCCCCGTTGAGAGTGATCAACATCAGGGCAAAGACGATAAAGATAACGGCGATGGTTTGGTACAAGGGCATGATTTTCTCCCTTTAATCTTGGTTGTAATGAACATAGGCAAGATGGCTTTTGAGATGCAAATCGGCTTAATAGGCTTGCTCTCTACGGTTACGAGAGGCAATCATGGCCGAGCTGGCAATGCCCCCGGCAATCCCTCCAGCCGCACCCGCCATTCCTAATGCTCCCCCTCTAAAGCTGGACGCTGCTTTGAACCCGCCATAGAACATAGAGGCAGAGACGAGGGGAGCGAGGAGGCCATAGGTCAAGGGAAAGATATATCCCCCCAGCTCAACCAAGGTTGGTTTTTGCAGCATCAAGGCGACGATGCCGATGCAGAGGATATTGCCAAATTCGGCTAGGGAAAACATCATCAAGGCGAACAGATTTAGATCAAACAGAAAGTGTCGCTTGGTGGGCATCAGGGAAATGGCATAGGTAATGGGGGCAGCGACGGCGGTTAGGTAAAACCCCATGTTCAAAAAGGTGGTCCACACCCATTGGATGGCTCGGAAGATCAGGCGATAGGTTTCTTGGGAACCATGCTTGGCGGCATCTGAGGCCAGTTCTCCCATTTTTTGCAGGGGGATGACGAAGGTATCTAGGTTCTCGGTTACGAAACCGGGTAGGCCATCCACGCCATACTTTTTGAGGTCCGTGGCGACGGCAATATTGGTCCCCACACAGCCCTTTTCACATTCAGCCGCAACTTCTTCTTGCAGGCTTTGGATATAGGCGGTCATGGACTGAATGCACTGAAGCTTTTTGTAGTACTGACGCTGTTCATCCGTCAGGGGGGTATCGGGGTTGGTGGGTTCTTCTAGGGAGGGGATGGTGGTAATGGGGGTTTCAATCAGGTTGCATTGCTTGGTGCGGAAGGCGATACTTTCTCGGTATTTCTCCGTTAGGTAGGCATCTTTAATGGCACTGCGGAAGGTGGTGGCGAATTCGGTCTGAACATAGGCTTCCCCTATGATGCCTAAGCGGACCTGATTGATAAATAGGCCGACGGCATGAACCCCGGCAAAGTTATTGGCTAAGAGGACGAGGATAACGACGACGGGGATAATGCTCTTGATGCTGAAGACGGTGCCTTTGGTGATGCTAGGGCCAGCCTGCATCATGCCTGAGCCGTAATGAAGGAGGACGACGAAGAGGGCAAAGAGGGTGACCCACCGGACGACGGTGCCAACGGCTCCAAAGGCGATACGGTTGGTTTGACCGTCTAATCCTTTAGAGCGGTCAAAGGTGGCTTGCCACAGTTCATCCCAAAACCCGTCATGGGCGGCAGAGGGTTCGAGATCGCTAATCAGGTCTTCGGCAAAGTCGGCATGGGCATGGGTCGCCATATGCAGAACGATGAGGATGCCAAAGAGGAGGGCAAGGGCAATTCTACGGTTGCGTTTGGGCTGCAGCCAGAGGCTGAGGTTCCACCAAGCCTGGGAAATGTAGGAGGTTACTGGTGTCGGATGCGGCCAGGTGCTGGTACATGTCCTTGAGCTTTTCATATTCATGCTGGTTATTGAGGGTGGTAAAGATTTGGCCTTGCTGGCGCAGTTGAGCGGCATCGAGGTATTGAGAGACGGTTTGCTTGTCTACGAGGATGGATTGGGTGGTGACGATGTTGCCTAGGGCTGAGGTGTTTCGCACCATGGATTCGTTGACGGCATTGAGTTGAAAGGCATTGCCCGCCAAGATGTTGGCAATCTCGGTGTTTTGCTTTGTCTCAAGTTTGTTGACGGCTTGGGTGGATTTGGAGCTTTGGGCTGAGGTGCCATATTCACCAACGACGGTGCTGGCATAGATGCTCTGGTCTTTGACTTGGGTAGAGGCAAGGACGGATTCAAGTCCTCCTTGAGCGGCGGCAGCGGCGGCATCTCTGGCATCAGCGGCCACCTGATCTTGGACTTTGAGGATCTCTTGGGATTCTGGGGAGTAGATAAAGTCCCCGGTTTTCTGGATGGCGTTTTTGTAGACGATGTTTTCGTTTAAGGCTTTGGCCCGCCATTCATAGGGTTCTTGGGGGTCGAGCTTTAAGACTCCAACAGAGCCAGCCGTGGCGTAGGCAGGGCCTTGATTACCTTGACCGATGAGGATGGGAGTAGATCGATTAGAGGCTGTGTTGGCTTTCTGGGGGTCGATGATGCCGTACTGTTCGAGGATGTTGAAGACGCCATCGGTAATGCTGCTGGCATTCTTTCCAGTAATGCCGTCATAGACTTTTTTGACGTTCTTGTAGGTCTGCAATCCTTGTTGGGCTTTGCCGAGGATGTCATAGAGCTTTAGGGTGCTTTGATGAAGGGGGCGTTTGTCGTTGCCCCCCAACAGGATGTCTTTGAGGAAGCTGGGTTTAGTGTCTTTGGCGTCTTGGTAGATATCATCGACTTCATAGATACCTTGGGAGTTATATCCATCAGTGGCATTAGAGAAGACTTGGGCTTTAGTGAGCTGGGGGCTAGAGAAGACGATGGCGATGGAGAAGATTAGGGCTTGAGGTTTAGGCATGGCTTAGACTCCGATATGAGACAGGGGCAGGTTGAGTTTGTAAGCCCGTTTCAGGAGATGCCCAAATTTGATATAGCCCTGGAGGGGGTTGTCAGGGTAGAGGGCTAAGATTCTATCTCTGGCTGCGGTTTCTTGGGGCTGGGTGCAGAGCAGGGCAATCATTAGGGCTGAGGTATAGAACAGGAGTTCAAAGTGCTGGTTGCCTTTGCGCAGATACCAGGAGGTACAGAGTTCCGCCAGGTTGGGAGCATATTCAGGACGGACATATTTGGAGAGGATGTCGGGCTTCAGGCGCAGATGTTTCGATGCATTCTCAACAGCGGTGGGATTGCAATGTCCATAGAAGACGGCATCTAGGTTGTTGAGGATATCTCTGCCCCCTTCGGATTGGACGAGGGTGTTCTCTTCGGTGCCCGCGATGACGACGTTCTTAGCTTCTTTACGGCCTTTGGTACAGATTTCTGCGAAGCGGATGGAGATGGAGCGGTACTTAAAGGTGGTGGAGATTTCATCGCCAAAGATGGCGGAGCGGGGATAGCGGAAGGACTGGAGTTCCATGAGGTTGATGGCGGCCATGGAATAGATGACGCTCTCTTGGGGGTCTTGCAGGTCCGTGAGGCCAATGACGAGGGTTTGCAGGTCGAAGTTAAAGGTGTTGACGCCGTTGATGGAGGCTCCCAGGTCCGTGGTGAGGACGGCTTCGAGTTCGGTGCGGATCATGGCAATGGCTTGCAGCTCTAGATCCTCACAGTCTTTGTCTTGTTTGTACTGTCTTACCCACTGGGGAAAGTAATCTACGAAGTCTTGGAGGATGGGCATTCGTTGGGATGGCTCAGACCCAAAGGCTGCGGCTTTGGCGATGCGGTAGCGTTGGTCTATGTCGGGTAAGGCCCGCCAGTCTTGGTAGCTGAGGGCGAGGACGGATTTGATGGTTTTGTAGAGGGGATGGTCGAGGTCGTCTCCGAGGACTAAGGCCCGCAGGAGACTGAGGTGGTTTTGCTTGATTTTTTTGAGGAGTTGAGTGGAGAGGAGATCGCCTGCCCAGCTTGTATCGATTTCAGCGAGGACGTTGATGATATGGGCTTTAACGTCGAAGTAAGCCGCAGCAACCCCAATGGCCTGAAGCTGCTTCATAAAGGGTTGATAGGTACTCTTGCCGTTACCGGGGGGCACATCAATGACGACGGTAAAGATGCGGTGGATGATGTTCTCGAAGATCATCCGGTTCATCAAAACGGATTTGCCGACTCCCATGGGTCCAAAGATGGCGATGAGGGCTTTCTGGAGGGCGGTGTTGAGATAGACGGGGATGGCAACGCCGCGAGAGACGAAGGGAACGCCTTTATCATCTATTGGCTGGGGGTGGACTAAGGGCATCAGGGGGATGCCCTGATTGCATTGGTATTCTTCTCGCCGCAGTTGAGGTTTGGAGAATAGGCTCTCCCAGTGAAAGGGGTGACTGGAAATCCAGTGGGTCATCAGGTGATTGCTGACTTGCTCGGTTTTGCTGGTGGGCAGTCGGCGAATCAGGTCTTGGACGGCAGCGGTGAGGCTGGCTTTGTCTTGGCGGTAGACCCAGATGCCGAGGCTGACTTTGAGGGGCCACCGACCGGAGCTGAGTTCTCGGGAGGCATCGACGAGTTCGTTGACATCGGTTTCGGCCTGAACGTTGCGGGTGCTGTGGAGGAGTTGGGCATCGATGGCTTTGCGGTTGCGTTCTTTGATGGCTGAGTTGACGAGTTTGAGGCGGGACTCGGGTTCAATCTGGGTGATTTCTGAGATCAGGCGATAGCCATGAAATCCTTCTAGGGATTGAAGGAGGAATTTCATATAGCCGATGGAGAGGAAGCTATCGATTTTGTTGTAGGTGCTGAGCTGGTTGATTTTGACCAATGCAGCCCACTGATCTTTGATGGGGTGATAGAGGGTGTAGAGGTAAGGGGTGGGAACGGCGGGTAAGCCTCGTTCGGGGCTGAAGAGTTCTCCGAGGATGTGATAGGGCAGGGTCTGATCTTCACTAAAGGGAAAGAGGCCCGCTTCACTGTAGGTAATGGACTGGGGGCAGGGGTCAGCAGCTTCTGAGTGGGTGTCTTCCCAGTCGATGGCCCATAGATCCGGTTTACTCATGGGCTGGGGTTTGACGCCCATTTGGGTGAGGGCTTGGACGGTGGGGATATACCCGGCTTGATAGGCTCGGTCTAAGACTTTCTCCCAGGCTTGTTTGGAGCTGAAGCCATCGGTTTGGGGGTTGAGATACTCTTGGAAGGTGCCGACGAGGGGCTGGGTATGGGCGAGGAGTTTATCTAGGCGGTCTTCTTTGACGGCATAGTCATCGGCCAAACTCAATCTGTATTTGGCATAGACGCGGATGACGGAATGGACAAGCTTTCCTTCTGCGGCTAAATCAACGGCGACTTGGGCCTCACTTTTGATCAGCTTTTCACTTAGGGGGTCGAGGTCATAATGGGTGATGAGATCATGCTGATGCAGAAGGACTTGATCTGCGGATCCTTCTACGTCCCAGAAGAATTTGAGTTCAATGCCAGGGATTTTCTGGAGGGCTTGGACGGTGGCTTGCAGCCTGTCCATGGCGTCTTGTTCTGAGAGGGTGGGGTCGATGCCTTTGAGGGTGAAGCCGAAGATGATCATGGCTCGGTCCTGCTTGTCTTGATGGACGAGGTAAAAGCCGATGTCTTCACCGAGGAGCATTTCTCCATAGGCTCTCAGGTCAAATTCGGATTCAATTTTCTTTAAGGCTTTCTGCTGAGGCTTTTGACGGAACAGTTGACTCAGTTTGAAGGGTTCAGGGTGTTCTTTAACCATCAGGGGGACTCCTCCCTTGACTTGATAATTGGGACGGTCACTGTAGTACCGTCGCTGTTTACTCATGCGGGCGAAGATGCGGGAATAGTCTTTGCCTAGGGCTAAGACGGTGAGGACAAAGATACCCAGCCACAGGAATGCGGCCATAAACCAGCCGATGGAAAAGCCGAGGATAAAGCAGATACAGCCACTGCCTGCGAGGGTGACGATCTGCTGCCCGCTCAGGAGTTGGAATTGAGTGGGGCCAATGTAGGGGTTGACGATGCCGTAGCGCAGTTCTTTTTCGATTTGTTCGGTCTGGTTCATTGCTCAGTCTCCTAGTTGGGGACGGTGGTATTGCCTTGGGGGACGTTTTGCCCACCCACGGGGACGGGAGCGGCGTTGCCACTGGACGTTAGCTGCAGGTTAAAGACGGTGACTAAGGAGGCGATCACCATGAGGGTGATGATCACGTTCATGTATTGAGAGAGGACTTCAAATAGGGTGCGTTTGCTGTTGTGGGATTCGGCCCCTGCCATAATCAGGCCGACGATGACGACGAGGAAGAAGACGATCATCAGGGCAATCATGAAGGCGCAGAGGGAGTAGGCGAGGACGCCGCCGAGGAACCAGGCCAAGGAGGTGTCGATGGCTCCAAGCATGGGGCCAATGAGGAAGAAGCCGGAATCACAGGCACTTGCAGGGGCGTTGCCGATGTTGTTTTGGGCTTTCACCATGGATGGAGTGAGGGCGATCAGGGTTGAGAAGAACAGGTAGAGGCCCAGTTTGGATTGAATATTGAGTTGTTGGTAGAGGTAAAGGAAGAGGGCGGTGGACCAGACCATTGCCATGATTTCGAGCCATGCAATCTGGGTGCCTAGGTTCAGGGGGAGAAGGACGGGGCTGAGGGTGAGGAGGATGAGGAGAACTGGGGATGACCATTGGGGTCCGTGTTTGTGGGCATAGTGCCGAGCGGTTTGAAGGGATAGGGGAGGCATGGTGAGTCCATCTCCGGTGGGGGACGATAGAAACATAGGCAAGATGACCTTTGAGGTGCAAACTTGCTGTAACAGCAGTACTTTTAGGGACTAACGCCACCGTGACCGAGGAGGTCGTTGAAGGTCTTTTCAGGCAGTCGGGACCAGCGCAAGGCTTTTTCAATGGATACATCCCGTTTGAGGTAGCGGGCCATGGATTGAGCGAACCAGTAGTGGTCATGATTGCGGTTGATTTGCCGCTGATTCTTCGCCCGATGCAGCCCTCTGATCAGATAGTTGGCTAAGGCTTTGTTGTCTAGGGTCGAGCGGTCGATGAGGGTCCGACCCGTAGCGGATACTTTGGCGATGCTGGGGACGGGTTTGGGGGTTGTCCTGAGTTTGAGGACGGGTGGGGATTTCGGGTGGCTCAGGGTGGAGGGCGGTTTAACAGGCTGGGCGGTTTGGGGTGGAGTTAGGGCTTTCCAGTTGGGGCGAATGAGTGGGGTGGCGATGGGTGCAACGGTTGGTTGGGTTGGGATGTGCGCCACTTCCCCGATCTCTGCATTGTTGGAGACGGTTTGGCTGGGGACAAAGGCTGTTCGGATGTTGTCTGGTTCCCTGCCAGATCGTTTCACTAGGAGGGTAATGGTTTGCTCTCCCCCTGGTCCCATAACCCGTAGGAAGACGCTGGCTTTCTTGGCTGTGCCGTTTGGGGTCCACTTGAGAAGGAGTTGCTGGTTATCGTTGCGAGACAGGCTTAAGGCCCGCAACTGTTGAGGGTTGCTGGGAAAGGCTTTGATGACTCGGTAGTTTGTGTCTGAGAAGTCGAGGAGATGGTCTACTTCTGAGACATCCAGTTTTTGAGTTTGTTTGAAGGCTTGATCTATGGGGACGGTGGCGGGATTAGCCAAGACTGGCGTGGATGTGATCGCCAACAGCCCGAGTGACAATATCGCGGTTTTAAGCATTTTCTGTGTGGCCGATGAGCTACACAGGGAACATAGGCAAGATGGCCTTTAAGGTGCAAATGGAGATTTGTCGGCAGTAGGGTAATTCAAAATAGTCAGACGATGTAACTGGAAATCCTTCACTCAATTACTGAGGTCTAGAGGGTGATGTTGCCAACCAGTTGCTGCGATCCATACCTTTCGACCCTCTGATCTACTATCTCTGGTTCTTGAGTGACAGATTGACTTACTCAGAATCACCAGCCAGATACAGATATTCTCAGGTTTGATGTGTCCTACATTTCGTGTTGTAGATGGGTACGTCGCTGCAAAGCGAGTGAGAGGACCGATGTTCCCATGAGCATCGATTATTTACAAACTGAGAATATTATGTACTTATATTAAATGAGTAAGAATAAGTTAAAAATATTGTAGTTAATTGATTTAATTGTTAGATTGTGTGTATTGAATTCTCAATTGTTTGTACATCTCTAAATTTGGTCCTGAAAGCCATGTAATATGTGACTGTAAGTACAATTCGCTCTCGCTTCAATTTCTTCAAGAATTGATTCACACCTTGCATTACTTTTTATCTTGCTTTTCTTAAATATATATTTTTGTAAATAATTTTCTCAGAAATAGCTCTCCATTTCTGATGCTTTTTCTCCTTATCTAACCCTTTTTGTCTACGTTCATACCAGCTTTGCCTGACTCATCCTGTCGCTGTTCTGGGGATGAGCTTTGGGGCTGATGATTTGATGGACTGTCCAGCATTGCACTCTTAATCTTTAGATCTTCTCAGGAAGGATATCCCATGAAATTACAAGGGAAAACTGCGCTCGTTACTGGAGCTTCACGCGGTATCGGTCGAGCGATTGCTCAAGAATTAGCCAAACAAGGGATGCAGAAAATTATTCTCGTCGCCCGCAGTCAAGACAGATTGCTCATGGTGGCTGATGAAATTGATGTGATGGGCACTGAAGCTATTGCTCTGCCTTTGGATTTGACCCAAACTGTTGAGGTCAATATTGCCATCGCGAATGCCTGGAAGCAGCACGGACCGATTCATTTATTGGTGAACTGTGCTGGGGTCGCTCATCAATCTCCTTTCTTGCAAACTAAGCTACCTAAGGTGCAAGAAGAACTCTCTCTGAACCTCATGGGAATTTACACCATGACTCATTTTCTCGCCCGACGAATGGCGAGTAAGAAAGAGGGACGTATTGTTAATGTTTCTAGTCTCATGGGTAAAATCGGTGCGCCCACTATGGCGACCTACTCTGCTACGAAGTTTGCGATCTTAGGCTTTACCCAAGCCCTCCGCAGTGAGTTGTCTCCTTACAACATTAAAGTCACTGCTCTTCTTCCTTCCTTAACGGAAACCGATATGACACATAATACTCAGCGGTTTCGCTGGGTCGCTTCTATGACTCCTGAAAAGGTTGCGAAGGTCTTTGTCGATAGCCTCGGAAAGGAATCACCTGAAATCTTGGTGGGATGGCAAAGTCACCTCGCTGTATTAGGAAATCGTCTGGCTCCAGGGGTATTGGAATGGTGCTTGAAACTCACTGCTCCTAAAGCAGATAAGCAGACGATGAAGAAACCTATTTTTAGCAGTGGCTTCTAATCTGTTTCATCAGTATCCAGCTTTTGGGCTTGGCGAACGGCTTGGCTTGGTCTATGGGAATGATGGCGGGATTGGCGAGGGCTGACGTGGATGTGTTCACCAACAGGTCCGCTGACAATATCGTGGTTTTGAGCATTTTCTGTGTGGTCAAAACTGATTATTTGGAGACTGTAAATTATTTTGTGTAAGCGGTTTAAAGTACATCCAGATTGAAGGAGACCGCTTTGAAAAAACAACGCCACTGTGATCCAAAAGTTGAGCAACTTCTTGATGAACTGATGCAGGACTACAGCAGTCCTGAGCAGATATTGGGGAGGAGGGATTAATCAAGCAATTATCAAAACGCCTGATTGAGAAAGCCTTACAAGCAGAACTGAGTCATCATCTGCAAAGCACACCCACAGGAGAGTCTCCATCGCCTTCAAAATCGGGCAATAGTCGTAATGGGTATTCCGCTAAAACGATCAATACCGAACAAGGGGCTTTCGACCTTCAGATCCCTCGAGATCGCCTCAGCGAGTTTGAGCCGATTATTGTGCCTAAAGGCCAGCGTCGATTGGCCGGTCTTGATGAGAAGATTTTGGCACTGTATGCACGAGGGAGCAGTACCCGAGATATTCAAGGCCAGCTGGAAGAGTTGTATGGAATTGAGCTATCCCCAACCCTGATTTCTCAAGTCACCGATGCGATTACGGAAGAAGTCCGTCAGTGGCAAACTCGCCCCGTGGATGCGCTGTATCCCATCCTGTTTTTGGATGCATTGTACGTCAAAATCCGCCAAGAAGGACGGGTTAAAAGTCGGGCAGTATATGTAGTACTAGGGATTAACCTCGATGGCCACAAAGAAGTCTTAGGCTTATGGATCGGACCTCAAGAACGGGAGGGGGCTAAATTCTGGCTCAAGGTCTTGACGGATCTCAAAAATCGGGGGCTACAAGATGTTTTTATCGCTTGTGTAGACGGATTAACAGGTTTTCCAGAAGCCATTGAAACCCTCTATCCCCAGACTCGTGTGCAACTCTGTATCGTCCACTTGATCCGCAATTCTCTCAAATATGTCAGTTGGAAACACCGCAAGGAAGTTGCAGCTGATCTCAAGCCGATTTATCAAGCGGCAACGGTCTGTGAGGCGGAAGATGCTCTGACTCACTTTGCCGATAAGTATGATCAGGTTTATCCCACCATCAGTCAAATTTGGCTGCGCCATTGGGAAAGGGTGATTCCTTTGTTTGATTATCCGCCTGACATTCGCAAGGCCATTTACACCACCAATGCCATTGAATCAGTCAATCGTAGTCTCAGAAAGGTTTTGAAAACTAAAGGAGCATTCCCAGATGAAACCTCTGTCTTCAAACTGCTGTATCTTGCACTCAATAACATTTCCAAAAAATGGACGATGCCCATTCGAGATTGGAAAGCAGCTTTAGCAAGATTTGCTATTGAGTTCCCTGAACGATTCCCTATTGACTAGATGATTGAGCTTACACAAAATTCTTGACACTCCCTTATTTGCACCGATAACAGCACCTGATCCATCGCCACCACCCAAAATCACCTCGGAATCCACAGAGATTCCATCATCACCACCCTCTTCCTGCCCGATTTCCTGATCAGATCCATGACAAAATCCATCGATTTCAGATCGCTTTTCAGTTTCTGTAATTAGATCATCCTCTTTATTACAGAGTTCACAACTTGGTCTATTTTTCTCTAATCTCTGATTCCATTTCGCCTGAAATGCCTTCAGCATCTGGTCTTTATAAGCTTCATTGCCCGAATAGCGAATCACATACAGACTCACAGATTCCTCACTGCCTACCTTCACCAGCTCATGGGCTACCCGCTTAATGAGCTTATTGGCGATGGCTAATGCACTCTGACCCTCACAGATGACATTCCTAAAGTGTCGATAGATCTGATAGCGATATTCCAACGCCTTCACCTTGATATCCTCCAGCCGCTGATCCACCTCCGACATCACCATAATCTCCATCCGCATCCGGGCCTCAACCTGCTCATATCGAGCCTGGGTAAACGCCTGAGACTGCTGCTCAATGGCGTCCAATAAACTCTGCTTCTGGCCTTTAAGCCCCTGCTTCTGCTGCTCTAACTGCTCCAGCTCCCCCTTCAGCTTCTTCTTCCTAGGATGGGCTTTCCTGCCCAATGCAGTCAGCTTGGCCTGAATCACCTTCTGCTCCTGAACCAACTCACTGATCTGCCCAGACAGTCCCTTGACCTCCAACCTCAATGACTGTCGTTGTCGCTGTACCTGACGCCCCTTCTCCAACGCCTGATCGTAGGCTTCATAGTCCTTGCTGGTGACGTTGTAAGTATCCACTAAATCAAATACGCCGATATCACGAAGTAGCTGCACCTGAATTCGATTATTGGATAACCGATGAGTCAGAACGAACTTGCTATTGAGCTGTTTCATAAAATTTCTCCTATCTAATTCCTCAGCTACTTCAGGGTGATAGGACATCCAATGCAACTTAGTGGCACTCTTTAACCGACCTCGATGTTCCACACAGACTTGATGAATAAACTCATCCGTCAGCTCTACCCCTGGCAACTCATCCTGCAACAGTGATTTCTTGGCATCCAAGGTATCTGCATAGGTGGCTGATGAACTCCCCATGACTCGTATGGCCTGCTCCACCGTGAACCTTTCCCCGTCAGCCGTTCCCAGCATCACCGCAGTTTCCACCTCAATCTGCTTCCGCACCTTACTAAAGGCTTCCACCACCGTAGAATTGCGCTCCTTCAGCTCCTCCAACTCAATGGGGTGCCCATGTCCTTCTAAGAGAACCAGCAATGATTCTCGCAAAGCTAACAAGGATGCAATGGAGCGAGTCTGATATCGAGCAAAGCTGACATTGTGAATATTGTTGGGATTCTGCTGATAAGCCTTCAGTGCTGCCAACTGTTGAGCTGTTTCAGGAGACTGGTCATGAACCAACTGCTGTTCTAAATCAATGGAAGCAGCCACATCTTGTCCATACTTGGACTGAAGCATGATGCACTGCTCTACAGACTTAATGGAAGGAATATCAGGGATATGAGCCTTCCGAGTCACATAGATCTCACGAGTGACCTTGGCTCGATATCGCCAGAGCTGCTGATAGACACTGCGGGCATGATTGGATGAGGCATAGCAGAACACTCTGCTGAAATAAGGAATCAACCGAGGTTCATCAATACTGACTCCACTTTCAGCAGTGGGACTTAAGAACAAAGCCGTGGGCTGATATTCTTCGACAAACTGAGTGGGATTAGCCTGGAATATCTTGTTCTCAGGCCGCTCCGATGTCTTGCGGTCATGGCGCAGAATCCCCTTAGCAAACTCCGGGTTCACATCCGCAATCATCCGCTCTAGCTTCTCTAGGAATTCCTGAGAAGTTGCCACAACGATAAACCGCTCATTATCAGCAACAGCAGTTAGGATTCTCTCTAGAAACTGAGAAGTCTGACCTGAGAACACCTTCGTGGGAAAGTTGTCGTTAGGCTTAAACTCATTGACGACAATCTTAGTGTTGTATTTGCCCCCAGTAATGCCCTTGATATAGTCAATGGGAATTTGAGACAGGGAATCTTCCAACAGAATGATGTTGCCTCGGGTTTCCAATACTCTGTTAGCAATGGCATGAAAATGCTCCAGGATCTGATTCTGCCGATCTCCCAGAGTCTGACCTGACAACACATGGAAGAGGGCAGCATCTGCCTCGTCCAAAATAATGCAGCTATCCGGTTCAATATCATCGACATCAATCTTGAGTAGGCTATCGAAGCAGAGCAGGATAGACCGCTCAGACCGAAACCCCATGCTGATATCGCCTTTGTATTCCTTCTGCAATCGGAATAGGTGAATGAGATTGTAGAGAGTATTACCATAGGCATCTTTAGACGTGAATCGCTCCTCAGTGTTGTAGAGTAGGTTGTTTCTATAACCGGGCATGATCACCTGGCCCTTGACTCCCTGCACTAGAGACTTCAGCATCTCTGTTTTCCCTGTGCCACACATGGAAGCAATGGCAACCACAGACCCTGGATCAATCACACCAAGATCCGAGAGTTCAATGTACTGCTTGTTGATGATGGCGGTAGGGGTATCCGTTAGACCATTCAGCTTCATAAAAAGCTGGCCCAGTTCATATTCCAGACCCAGGCTATTGAAGAACCAAGTGGGCTTGAACACAATCTGAGCCAGTTCCACTGGAGTCAGTTCATCAACATCAACAGCGTTATCTTTATAGTTCTGACCCCACCAGGCCACTTCCACCTCATAGCCCCACTCTTCCATCAGTCGAATAACCCGCTGATACTGGCGAAAGACATTGAGGTTACGGACAGCCCCAGCATCAGGATAGAGAGTGATGATCGGGGGCTGGGATGCCTCTTTGGATAGGACTGATAAAGATTCCCGCAGGGTTTCAGGAGATGAGGCCCACATGCCCCTGCTGCCCCTATGACGGGGATATTGAGGCGAGTGCTAGTGAGATAAGGCTTAACCCCAGTTCCTTCCACAAGGGCAATCCGCGAATAGGGACCAAAGGACTTGTAGACGGCTAAGGGAATTTCACCGTTGACGTGAGGACCATTGCCGTCAGGATGGCGACGGGTTGAGCTGGATAGCCAGATATAGCGGTTGTCCTGATGAACATTCCGCTTCCGCAACTGCAAGGCCACGATTTGACCGTGGACATCATAGAGAGGCCACAGATACCCTCCCTGAGAATTGAGGATGCCACCGGGGAGAACACCGGGTAGATCTGAGGATAAGTTTTGGACTCTTTGGAACTGGCCCACGGAGACGGCATCGAAACCCTTGATTTCAGCCTGGGACATGCCCCGCCGATCCAAGTCTCCTTGATCCATTGAGCAGAGGGAGAGACCAGAGAGTAGCTTTCGGTACTGCTGATCTCGGAGTTGGGGAGGGAGTTCTCTAGCAATGCGTTGGCGACGTTCTTCATCGGCCTTCTGATCGCGGATGGCTTTGCGGGCTTTCCAGTCAATAGAGTTGTAGTCTTTGCCTGTGTGGGGTGCCCAAATACCCCAGGTGTTATCTTTCGATAGCTTGCGGAACTGATAGCCGTTGATTATACCGACATCATAGGTTTCGTTGAGGCAAAGGATGATTTCGTCGCCTTTACTGCATCGTCCATCATTAGAGTCACAGATTGGGCAATGGTTACTTCTTTTGAAAGGGGTCAGCTTCGAGGTGCTTCTCGTTGAGGAGCCAAAGCCGAGGTGAGTTGAATTGAGATCTAGGAGAGTGGAGGTCATGGGTTGCCTCCTTGATACATAGGTGTAAATGTCGATTCCCGAGCCATTAGCAGCTCGGGGAATAAAAATATAGAAACCATGAAAAGTCCCTCTATCGTTTGTCAGTAGAGAGATAGAGAGATGTGGTAAGTAAAGTTCAATTACAAAATTCTTGCAGCACAAACTAGGCTGCACTAGAATTAGAACACACCCCGTGGGTCACTAACTTTTGTCTTCCAAAACTTCGGTTAGATCCCGCTATCCCAAAAAAATATTTTGTTTTTCTTGGATCCCTAGCTATTTCCCGTAGCTGGGATTCCTTTTTTTTAGGTCATTGTCGCCTCCTGGGGAAAAATATAGGGATTCTTAGTGAACCATACTACGCTTCAGCCCTCAATACGCAAAGGCTTTAAAACAAAAGATCATCAAGGGTTTCAGGATCTGAGGCAGCACGATTCGATGAGGAAGACATGGGTCAATTCCTCGGATAAGAATGAAGCAATTCGTTGTTGGTTCAGGGCAAACTTTCATTAGAATCATTCGGCGGTCGAGGGTGTTCTCTCCTGTATCCAATCCCAACATCTTGCAATAAATCTGTAGTGAAGAACGACATTATTGACCTCCTTTTGTTCGGTTGATCATTGTTCTGAAATCCTCTAATAGCATGAGATATAAGCGCTAATGGCAGCAAAAGCATACGGAGAATTACTGGGCTGAATCCCAGATATCCTCTCCAATCGTCTTGAGTTCTCTCCAGTTGACGGCATCGCTGATTCTCTGAGGTAAGTCGATGCCTCGCGACATCAGCAATCCCGTGATTGCTACACCGACGAAGAACCAGAATGTGTTCCTGAGCATTGGTTAGTTCTCCATGATCATGAATATGACTCTCTTTATTGGTTTGATTGAAAATCCGTTTGATAACTTTGCTGATTCTCCCGCCTAGTCGTGAGGCGTCAACTCGTTTTATGGCAGGTTCTCTGACTTCTTTAGGTGCAGGTAGGTCGAGAGGTAACTGATCACCCTCGCCAACTGGCTCAATATTGTGGTGGGTGGATACGGGAGTAATTGGCTTCAGGGTTCCTGTTGCCAGTGCTGACAAAGTTTCCTTTGCTCCTTTAACCAACTGGCGTACTCGCTCTCTGGATATCCCTAGCCGTTTCCCGATTTCTCGGTTGTTATGGCCTTGGTGTTTAGCAATCAGCATTGAGACCTGGCGATCTTCCAAGTGACCCTCACCTTGGAGTTGATCAAGAGTAGTTAGAATCTCAGCCTCTTCTGAAGTGCGCCAAGGATCAACAGTTTCATCGGACTGAAAATCTAGCCACTCAGGACAATCATCGTCAAACCTTTGGTTAAAGCTCAGGGGCTGAACAAAAGCCTTATGTTGCCAGGTAGTCAAGATTTGCTTCTGAGATAATCCACTGCGCTCTGCAATCTCTTCTAGGGCTGGCTCTCTGCCTAACTCTTGACTAAGAGCGGTTGAGACTTTTGATATTTTGCGAAGATTGGTTAGTGTATTGCGACTAATCCCTGCCTCTCTACAAAAGCAGTCTCGAACTTCAGACCAAAGAGTTGGCACCAAATAAGTTGAGAATTTATTGCCAGTAGACAATTTAAATCCTCTTGCCGCTAGGACGACAGCCATCTCTCCAGCAGAGTTTAAGATTCTGTGATCCACTTGAAAACCATAGCGCTTGACCTCTTTGGTGATCAGTCCTTTGTTTTTACGAATTAGCTGACGTGATGCCCGCTCGTCCCCAGCCTTGATTCTCAGAATCAGATCGTATTCTTCTTCACGGGTAAGGAGTTCGGTTTTTTGGGTTTGTCTGTTGCGTGAAGTAGCACCTATCATGGGCTTAACCTCAATAGATTCTTTTTCGGTTTCTGAGGTCAGTGGCTCTCTGGTTGTTTTAGTAGGCGGTTAGAGAGCCACTTGAATTATTAAATTGAACAACGGTGCTGAAGCACTGGCGGGTTTCTGAGGTTGGTGGCTCTCTGGTTGTTTAGTAGGCGGTTAGAGAGCGGAATTGAATTGTGGGTAATCTGGCTAACAGGCTTCTAAATAATCGTTTGACTGGTAAGTTCTTCTTTAAGAGCGAGCTTGGGTATTTCCTTGGTCTACTCTGCTGGTTGTTGCCGATTCTTATCTTCGTTAGGTGTGGTTGGTGATCTGGTGGGTTGGTAGGAGAGAGCCAAGCCAGGATTAAGTTGAGAAAATTTTCTGAGAAAATCCGTGCCCAGCTTACTTCAGTACATTTTGTGTTGCTGTAAAGCTTGCGGGTCAAGGGGATTTGCGTTTTGAATATGATGTTGCCTATCATTTAAATATGACCTTCTGAAGGATTCTAGGCTCTCTAATTACGTTTTGGTGGCAGATTAGGGGGTCGATTTTTTTATCGTGCCTTTAATATAGTAGGTATCGATGCGTAACGCTAGCGCGTGATAAGTTTTAACATAGTAAATATCAGTGCGTAATGCTAGTGCGTGGAAACTTTAATATTTATCGATACACACCGCTACGTATTTTTTAGCTCATGACTACTGCTGTGTAACAGTAGTCATGGCGGAACAGCGGTGTGTAAGTGACTAGGAAGCGAAAGCCAGCCAAGGAAAAATTTGTGAAGCGCAATTTAAGCTTGCCGCCAGAATTTAATGATGACGTGGTTGAATACTGCGAAAGTCGGGAATATCCGGTTTCGTTTAGTGCTTTCGTCCGTCGTGCTATAGAAGAAAAGTGGGAGCGAGAAGGCCATACGCCTCAGTCACAAAGAGAAAATGAAGGTGAGTAGGAAGTGTGATCGGCAGAGTTACGAATAAGCGAATCGTGATTTTTCGCTAGAAGCTATTCCCCGTAGGCAAACGCGGCAACAAGGTTCTAGTGATTTCGACTAGAAAATAATCTAAGAGTAAGCCTGGGTAATGACTGGCGTGGCATCTCTGCGTTTGACTATGGTTGCTCTGAAAATTTGTATAAGTACAGGGCTGTGATGTTGGTTGGAAGAATCGACTCAAGAATAAGGTTGTAATTGCGCTTGCAGTTGTGTGAGCTAAAGCAAATACAAGAGCTAAGCTAAATAAACATGTTGCCTTGTCATAGCCTACAACAATATATTGCATAGAGAAAGATTCTATTACTTCACTACAAATGTTTAGTTTTATTAAAAAGCACATATACTTTTTTGTTTATTTAGATCTGACCATATTGTAGAAAAACATATAATCTATAGTTAAAATATTCCATTTATTAATTCTTAAAACAACAGGCAGTGGATGTGATTAATCGTGTAGTAAGTTCTATTTGAAAATCACCTATGGTTTGAGCTAGACAGCTAGAGGGATTTGCAAGCATTTAGCTGCTTTTGCCATAACCTCGTAACCCATATCTAGGTGTTATTTATTTGTAGTTGTATTTATGAATGACAAGGGTTTAGGCGTCGGTGAAGCGATAGAGCTGATCGATAACTGGCTAGTGGCTAGGAATCGTAAACAGCTCACTTCAGCAGAGAAGCTTCTGATCTCTGCTGCTTGGGAGAATCGGAAATATGAAGATGTAGCGGAAGAATCAGGTTACAACCCTGATTACCTCAAACAAGCAGGTCAAGGTTTGTGGCGAACGCTTAGTCTTGTGATTGGCAAGAAAGTGACCAAGACCCGCCTAAGAAGTATGGTTGAGGGTAAAAAGCTGGAATTAGCTCGCCATCAATTGACGAAGAAATATTCTAAAGAAATGAGGGGTGAGCTTGAGCCTCCTGAGTTTACTGTTCTGGGTCGTCGCCCCCCTACGGTTGAACAGTATTTTGGGTATAAAGCAGAGCTAGCGATGCTTCGGCAAAGTGTACTAGAACGTCAATGTGTCTTAGTAGTAGGCCAGGCAGGTATTGGCAAGAGTTCACTCTGCTCAAAGCTGTTGGAGCAATTGAAGATATCTGCTGATAATCATTTTGAGCAAGTGGTCTGGCAGAGTATGTCTAGCCATCAGAATCTTGATAGCTTGCTGGAGGAAATATTTAGATGCTTGAAATTAAGCCCCTATGACTCATCTAAGGATCTGACGGTTCAAGTTACTGAGTTAGTTGAATTCCTCCATCGTGAAAAGATCCTGATCGTACTTGATGGTGCGGAGGAAATACTTAAAGAGGCAACCAACAATAATCAGTACGGTAAGAACGAAAACTATGGTTGGTTCTTAGAGCAGATAAGGGAGTGTTCCCATTCCTCTTGTTTCCTGATTACCAGTAGAGAGCCCTTTAAAGATCTGGAGTTCGCCGAAACGTCGGGCCAATCGGTACGCATCATGGATATCAAAGGACTAGGACAAGATGCATATCGTTTTCTAGAATCCCAAGGACTGATGGATACGAATGATGGATTTAGATTATTAATCCATCGCTATCGGTCAAACCCGTTTCTTCTCAAATTAGTTTCTGCTCGAATCCGTAACTATTTTGGTGGGGATGTGAACGCCTTTATTCAATGCGATTCCATCTTAATGAGTGAGTCTGTCCAGCAAGCCCTGGATACTCAATTTAGATTAGGAATTTGGACCGCATTAGAACGAGAATTAATGCAGATCTTGGCGCATTCCGATAAAAATGGAGAGGGGATCTCTTTTCAAGAAGTATTTCAGATGCTAAAACAGCAGAAAGGCGATTTATCCATGCATGAGTTTATCGCAGCAATAGATAACTTGGTGAGTCGTTCATTGTTGGAACGCTGCCAAGAAGATAGTGAACCCTTAATCTTGTCCCTGCAACCCGTCATTCGGAAATATCTGCTTAAAGATCCATCAGGAGTGATACAAGAATCCCTTGCTGCATAGTTGAAAGATGATGAAATGTGACCTGCTACTGTTTCAATCCTCGCTGTCAGACTAGGGAAAACTCAGATACCGATTTGGTGTGTCCATCTTGTGGCACATCACTACTTGTAAAAAATCGATATCGACTCTTGAACCCTTTGCGTCCAATCGATGGTCCTATTCCTCAAGCAATTGAAGTTTTTGAGTGTGAGGATACAACAGGAGGTGAAGGCATTGATCCGGGAACTCACCTGATCATCAAGATACTTTTGGTCAGCGATCGGTTTGAGTCCTATGACGCCAAGCGGGTTAATCTACTGTATCGAGAATCGAAAGCTCTCCTCAATGTTGAACACCCTGGAATCCCTATTGCTCCCAAAAATGGTTTTTTCTGTCTGAATGACACGGGTATCGCTAAGGAAGTGTACTGCCTGGTTCAACAGAAAATTGAGGGCCAGACGCTAGAAGAGTGGCTAGACGATCAGGGTTCCATTTCAGAGAAACAAGCATTGGATTGGTTGAATCAACTCGCAGAAACCCTTCATGCCGTTCACCAAAAGGGATATTTCCACCGAGATATCAAACCCGCAAATATCATGATTAAGCCAGATGGGAAGCTGGTGCTTATTGACTTTGGGGCAGCAAGAGATCTTACTGATACCTTTTTAGCAAGGATTAGCTCAGCTCCTTTAGAGAGTGACTACAAACATGAGCTAGAGGTCACGAGTATTTTTACGGCGGGCTATGCTCCACCGGAACAAATGAACGGCAAAGGATTACCCCAAAGTGACTTTTATGCTCTTGGTCGCACCTTTGTTCACCTTCTCACGGGTGTTCATCCCAATCGATTACCTGGAGATATTTACACTGGGAAATTGACCTGGCGAGATAAGGTCCCTCAGCTCTCCAAGCCTTTCGCTGATTTCCTCGATCAGCTGATGTCGATCCCACCGGGAAAGCGGCCCCAAAACACAGCATCCCTATTACTGTATTTACAATCTTCATTACCTAAAAAACTAAAACGCAATAGACTTTTCAATGATCGACGATTTCAGTTTGGCCTTGGCATTCTATTCTTATTGCTTCTGGCAATAGGGTTTAAGTTAGGGACACAACGCTTGTCGCGCTACTATTTCCTATTGGCAAATGAACAGCAGAGCAAAGGGAAGTTGGCAGAAGCCAGAGGCTACTACGAGCGGGCTATCCAGTTGAATTCAACTAACAAGACTGCCTACAACAATCTCGGAGTGGTCTGTCAGCAATTACAGGATGTGGATTGCGTCTTAGAGAGCTATTACAAAGGACTGGACGTTAAGCCTAATGATGAGGTGCTATTTTACAATCTCGGCACCATCCATGAAGATGTCCAAGACTATGCCAAGGCAAGGCAGTATTACCAAAAATCGATTGATGCGAGTCAAGGACAATACCTAGCCCCAGTCAACAACCTGGCGAGGTTAGACCTGCTCGATAATAAGCCCCAAGCAGCCGAAGCTCGGATTCGGCAAGTGTTAGATCAATCTGACCATGATCGGGTGATGGCATCCCTGTATAAAAATCTGGGATGGGCACAGTACCAGCAAAAACAATACGTTCAGGCCGTTGTAAGTTTAAAGAAGAGTATGCAGTTTAACCCTGAAGAGGTTAGTACTCACTGTCTATTGGCAAAAGCTGAGAATTCTCTGGGCCAACCTTCTGCAACTAATTGGGAAATATGCCTTCTTGCCAAGTCTGACCTGCCCGAAGTATGGGAATGGAGATATCAGTATATTCAGCAGAAAGAGAAGATAGTCAAGCCCTAGGCTTGCATTTATCTCTCGCAACTAGATAACTTATATCTAATGCATAAACTACTTTTACGACCCTCTCTGCTTTTGCCTTTAATAGCTGTAAGCTCATCCCTTCCGCTTACAGCAAGGTCCAAGCCCTCTCAATCAGCCCGCTGTAAGCCAACCATCGCTCGAATGGTAACAGAGGGAGATAGAAACTTCCGTCGTGGGACATTACTATGTCCCCAAGATCTTGTAGCTCCAGCTCCAGGCAAGCGGCCTAGGCTATTCTGTCATAAGAGCGGAGCAGTGTTGGTGGGCCGGACTGGGCGAGTGGCCGAACTCTGTGCTGCTGACGCCAATAATTCGGCTCTTCGTGGGGGAAATGAGGGTAGCCTCAGCGTCAACACGAGGGGGAATGAGGATGAACTTAAACTCCTTGCCCCGTTTGGTCCAACTATTATCCAACAACGCCCTGATCTAACCTGGAAGCCGATTGGAGAAGCAACTCACTATGTGATCAGTATTGAGGGCTACCACCTGAAGCTAAAGCAAACTGTATCAGAGACTCGTTTGCAATATCCTTCAAGCTGGCCAGCCCTGGAATTTGGCAGCGCTTATGAGATTGAAATTCTGGTCTATCAAGGCAAGCAGCCCATTAGCGTGGGTCGGGCGACTATAAATCTCGTGATTGAGACAGATGCCGTTGCCATTCAAGAACAGGCTGCTGCGATTAAACGACTCCCTGTTCCTCTCAGTGAAGTTGCAGTAGAGCTAGACACTCTATACATGACTCGAAATTTATTTCATGAGTCCATTCAATTCTTAGAAAGTCTGAGAAAAAAAGGAAAAAGCAACCTCAAACTCAATCAGTTACTGGCAAAGCGATATTTCCAAGTGGATCATCCCGAGCTGGCAGAGGCGATCATAGAAGAAGCTCAATTGCCAACGAGAATAAAGTTGCCCCAGAAAAAAGGATGGGAATAGTCCTCAGATCGAATGAGCTTGAGTTGGGCTTGCTGTAATGCTTTAGCTTTGGACGAATTATCTTTGAGTTCCTGATAGAAGGCTGAAATGAGTTCTGTTGTTGCACTTGAATCGGCTAGCCATAGAGAGGCTAGCGTATTTCTAGAGCCTGCTTGTGTGGCTATTCCGGCTAAACCGAGAGCAGACTTCTTATCGCCCTTAGCCGTCTGACATGCGCTGAGGATCAGCAATTCCAAAGAGGCATGACCATTATGACGCTTCCTGTTGAGCATATTGTGGAATTCCAGGGCATTGATGGGCTGGTTGTAGGCCAGCAGCATTGTTTTTGAGAGATCTGAGCTAAATAAACCGTGAGTGGCGATGTGAACGACCTCTGTATCCTGACGTAGAGCGGTTTCTAGTCGATCTGTTGTGAACTCATGATTGAGTAATGAAGACTCTAAATTAGAGGCTTTGGCGACACCCTCAAGTTCAGCCTCCACTTCAGGCAAAGGATTGAGGTTGCTAGGGACGTTGGGCTGATTAAAGCTGGGGGCTGAATTCGAGAGTCCAGCAAACAGGACATTCATCTGACTCAGATCTTTGGTCTGAGCTTGTCTGAGCTGAACGCTTAGAGCGGTCTGCACAGGGTATTTTTCAATCAGATAGGTTTGCCCATCATGTAAAAGCCCCATCGGTAGATTTTGGAAGTGGCTATCTAGATGAAAGATGAGTGAACCTGATGTCGGTAGATATTGCTTGATGGGGCCTAAGATTTGCTGGTATAGTGCCTGGGAGCTTTTCTTGATTCGTGATTCAGAAATTAGATAGGTGTTGTCATTGTCCAGCATAACGACGAGATTAAATACCTCCTCCATCACGATCTCTGAATCGGGTTGATGGCGATATAGCCCCTCTGAGTTTTGGACAATGATGTCAACTTTGTCCTCTAATTGGAAAATGTGAATTCGGGTGGCCGAGTCAGATTGCTGTGGTTTATTCACATTGGTGACATTGAGCCTGCCACATTTTAGATAATTTTCTAGTTCAGCCACTTGCAGTTGTTGATGAGTGGAAAGAACCAGCTCAAGATCAGGAGATGGCGAGGCTAATAAGAGTTGTAGGTATTCTGTATAGACAGGCTCCACACTTTCTTGATAGCTAAATTGAAGGTCAGACGTTGCCGAGATGAGCTTAGTTCTTACCTGCTCCAAATGTTGGATGCTGGTGTCATAGGCGGTCAGTGCTTGAGATCGGTTTCCCTGCTGCTGGTGGATCTGGGCGATGTGCCATGACCATTGATACGCTAGGCTATCGTCTGTATTAGCCTGGGCTAGATTGAGCGCTTGTTTAAAGACTTGCATCGCATCCTCTTGCTGCTTTGATTGCAGATAGAGTCTGCCGAGGGTGCCATAGGCTTGAGATTTCAGCCTGGGATCATTTAGGGTATTGGCTTTCAACAGGGCAGATTTAGCATGGTTGAATGCCTCAGCTAACAAAGAATTACTGATTTTAGAGGTGATCGGTTTTTGGTCTACCTCACTCAAGAGTTGGCTTAGTTTGAGCTGTAGGTTGATAGCCTCGGCTTCAGGAAATTGGCTGAAGTCATTAGAGATTAGATTTTTGATGAGAGGGTGGATGAGAGTTTGGGAGTCTTTGCGCAATTGAACGACGTCAAAAGCGTCCGAATCATCGAGGCTAAGAATGAGCTGGAGGCTATTCAGTTGAGCATGGATGCGATGAGTTGGGCTGGACGCCAGGTTGCCATAAAGCTTGATTGCTGATTGAGCATGTAGTTTGGCATCAAGACCCAACTGGGCTTCAGTAAGAGTATCTCTCGTTAAAGTGCGTTGACTGATAGCTCGCTTATATTGAGCGTGATAGGTATTTGCCAGACTCAATCGGATATCACGATTGGAAGGCTTCAAGCTAGAAGCATGTTGGAGGATAATCTGTGATGATTCTAGTCGTCCCAGGATTTGCAGGTTATTCCCCAGGTTGTGAAGTGCGGCCAACTGTTGAGTGGTATCTAACTTGTTATTGATCTCTATCTCTAATAGGCTCTGGTTAAGTTGTCTTCCAGATTGACTCTGGCAGTATTCATAATCAAGAGTAAGGACTTTGGTCAGAGTGGTGCAAGCGCGATAGTATTGCCCCATCTTTTTCAGAGCAACGCTTTTGTTGATGGATGCCCTGTAAAAGCCGGGTGGGTGACTGGCTTTCTTGTAAATAGAATGTGCGTTATTAAAGAGCTTTAAAGCTGTTTGGGGCTTGTTTCTCTTCAGAGATTCTAAGCCCTGCTGGATCAGCATATCCCCTTGCTGAATCTGGGATTGAGATGCGAAAGCTGGAGCAGTAAAAGTCTGACTACAGACTAGACAGAAAAGGCTAAAAAGTTGATAGGAAGGGATTTTTTTCATCTTTCCTTATGACTTCTTACACATTGAGGGATCTGATGAGGTGTGTGTAGATTGAGTCTTAGTTTTTGTGATCAGGACTGTTTTGCCATTATCTTTAGTCCATCCAGTTGCTTCCACTATTGGGTTCTCTATTGGCGGTGGGGCAGTCTGCGATTTGAATGCTAATTGGAAGGTAGGAATACCCAGTATCGAATCTGTTTCTGCAAAATGACTGGGTTCTACTTGCAAAGCACCTGGCCCCATAGCAACGAATTTACTGTCTCCAGTGGAGGGGTTGCAGTCTGAGATGAGTTGAGGTGGACGCTCAACATCTGGTTTAGGTGCAGTTGTCTCTTCAGCTCCGGTTTCTTCGACATCAAGGTTGATATTGCCATCTAACTGAAGTCCGGCGTCCGAAGATACGCTGAATTCCACCTTGGGGCCAAATATAGCTGCTTGGGCTGTGATTGAAATATTTCCCCCTTGACCTTTCTCTGCCTCCGCAGTAAAACTGCTTTCTCCTATAGCTACAACTAAATCAGAGATGGCTGTGATATTTCCTCCCGTGCCTTTTTGGGTGGCTGATGCTGTAATTGAGCTGTCTTTGAGTAAGATGAAGTCAGCAAAAATAAAGACATTACCACCCTCACCACCAAAAGTTGCTGCACTAATGAGACTATTGTCCTCAAGGGCAATAATGTTTGCAGAAATCTTCAGCTCTCCAGCATCGCCAGTGCCTTCATTACGGGCAGATAACTGCCCCCCATACTTGAGAAGTAGCCGGGGAGTATTGATGGTGACACTTCCAGAATCTCCACTGGGAAGTGGGGGAAGTTTAAGAAGCTGTCGAAGTACCGGATCTACTTGAATGGCGTTAGCGGCAATTGAGCTAGGTAGACCCATTCCAGAACTACCACGAATTTCAATATATTCATGGGCATTTATTTCCAATTTGCCACTATTCCCTGAACTTGAAATCGAAACATTAACTTCTCCGCTGTCTTCTAGGATTAACTTAGAGGTATTAATCACTAAATTCCCGGAACTTCCTGATCCAAGACTTGCAGATGATAGGTTACTTGGTTGCATAAATATAGGCTCAAATCCGGTCACCTCGACTAAATCAGCAAAAACCGAAACCTTACCACCATCCCCTCTGCCAAAAGTAGCAGAAGATAAACGTCCGCCTTGACTAATTGATAGTTGAGAAGTAGAGATATTGATATCTCCAGCCTTACCCGAACCGAAAGTAATAGTATTAATAACACTGACTCCTAAAGGATTGATTGGTGAGGTCCCTTCAAGATCCAGGTATTTGGAGGCTTTAATCGATATTTTTCCTCCATCAGTTGAGGAAAAAGTTCGAGAGGATAATCTACTCCCATCGCGTACTACTATGGCGGGAGAAATTAGGGTGATTGGAGCGCCAGAGCCTGAATTAGTCGATTCAGAATATAGTCCTGAAGCCAATATTTCAGGCAATGAGGCATCGCCGATATCTATTAATTCTGTTGCGACTACTTTTAGTTCCTTGTCTGCGACTACTCCTTGGTTGTTCATCAAAGCCGCTGAACCCTTTAGGAACTGAATATTTCGCCCATGTACACCGATTAATGCACCACCTTGTCCAGTCGTTTCAAGTAGTGATCGGTTTGTTAAAGTGATTTCCCCAGTAGACCCTCGATCATAGATGAAAGACCTTTGGGTGTTAGAGGTGTCAAATTTCACCTGACTTTGTTTAACACTCCCTATCTCAATTCGACCTCCAGGGGCACGGATAATACCACCATCTAAAAAAACATCTCCACCTACCAAGGCAAGAGTTTTACCTGGCAACACTTGCAAGCCTCTGGGGTTATCCTTTCCCGATACAGGAAAAAATAGGTTAGCAGAAAGTTGATGTCCACTATTAGTAACGCGAATATTCCCAGGATTACTACCTAACTGAATACCTACGGGTGTTGCTACCGTCAGTAGGGGAGGAGATTGAGGGGATAAAGCGCTGAATTGCATTCCATCAACAAATTCAATGCTATTTGCAGTAGTTCCTAGAAAAGAGCCACCGATATCTAGTTGAGCGTTCGTGCCAAATACAATCCCATTAGGATTTAAGAGAAACAAGTTAGCAGTACTATTGGCCTTAAGGATACCGTCAATACTCGATATCGACTTGCCCGTAACACGACTAAAAATGTTTTGGATATTGGCAGCATTTTTAAAATAAGCTGTTCCACCTGTTGGCACAGAAAAATTTTGGAAGCTATGGAAAAGATTTCTTCCTCTCACAGAACCATCCTCAATAAGGAATATATTTCCTTGATTAGTGACGCGAGAATTAACAGAGCGATCTGGAACAATTTGCCCTTGAGCAGATGTTGTCCCTAGTAGACTTAGCAAAATTACTGCTATAGCTGTTTTTTGCAGTGAAAACTCTAGGATTTTCATTATTTCAGAACTCAAGTATGTATTCTCTAGTTCAATTTTTAGATAGCGAATGATGAGGGGAATTCACGACGATGAAGAATCTCATTAAAATCTTCCCATTCTTTTTGTTCCCAGGGAGTGGATTTCATCGTTGCTGCTTGAACTTTTTCCATGAAAGGTCTGCGAACTTTCTCATACTTGTTAAATGCATCGGCGATCTTATTTTTATTGTCTAAGCTATTTTCTTGAATCAGCTTAGTAATTTCGGTAGCAATAAATGCAGCATCTTCTAGTCCTTGATTCGCGCCTTGAGCTATGAAAGGAGGCATTGCATGAGCAGCATCCCCTAGTAAAACTATACGCCCGTGACTCCAAGCAATTTGAGAATCAACCGGGGTAGTCACTGGATGAATGTAATATAGGCGATGAATTATTTTTTCAGGATTCGATAAACGTAACAGCTTTGTGCAAATTGAAGGAAAATCACCATTTTTCAATGCCTTTACTCCTAGTTCAATAAGCTCAGATGGTGATTTATCTTTCCAAGAATCCAAGTCTATAGAAGCATGGAGTAAATATCCAATAGTGTTATCTGGTCTTCGCATCAAGACCAGACGTAATTGCTCTAAATCTTGGGAATCTAACTTGATAGAATTATTATGAAGGGTTACAAATGGATCTCCTTGAAAGCATTTAGCCTTCAGTTCTTCAATCATTGAAATCGGTATATTATTTATTCCAAAACAACCAATAGCAGCAACACCGGAATATTGAGGTTGTGCCCATTGCCTTAAATCTGTTTTGGAATAAAGCAATTGTCGAATTGTTGAATTAACACCATCTGCTGCAATCACTAATTTGGCATATAACGATTTTTGGTGGTCAGATTCTTGATTGGCTTGAGTCGAGTCGGAAGGATTTACATTGGATGGCATCATTTCCCAATGAGCAAATGGATTACGTGAGGTTGATGCATCTGAAATCGTATTGACTTGCACCCATCCATCTTCTTCCTCAACATGAACGCAACGATGGTTTGCTTGAACAATATCTGGAGGGAGCAAATTTCTCAATGTTGTTTGTAAGTCAAACCAAGATAAAGAAACTCGTCCCTCTCCATAGCGCTCAAACCAACTTTCAAAATCCGTAGGAATCGAAAGAGTAATTTCACCTTGTAAGTTTTTTTGAATCCATTTTCCTTTCTTAGCTGCTGGCTTCTCTTTTTTAACCTCGTTTGGGCTACTTGAAGACTTCTTTTCAACTGGAAGCTGATGTGCTTTTGAAGCTGTCTCCTTGATTTTCTCGTAGGCTTCTGAATCGGTATACTTAATTGCTTTTAATCCATTGGGTAATAGATCAACAACTTGCCCAACTTTACGAAATTCACTGGCTTGATCGATGACGAGGATATTTGTGATGCCTCTCTTTCGTAAGCCAATCGCTGTTGCCAAGCCCACTGGACCTGCACCTACAATCAAGACATCATAAATTTTCTGTGGAGAACCTGAACCACTGATATCAGTCATGGATATAAATATTTTATTGAGTTTTAAAACAGAAAGGGGACGATGGAACCAGAAATAAGCAGCTATTCCCCTGCAACCTCATGTACCGAACGATACCACTTTTCGGAGACGACTTTGCGATCTCAACATTCCCTCAAACTGACCATCAGCCTCACTCCCGAACACCTTGGGTTTCTCGCTTACACATTCCCCAACGAAGATCCTGAAGATGCCCTGATCAAACTCCTCGATAGCGCACGAAACCGAGCCATTCGCAGAGCAGAACAGCAAGTGAGAGTCCTACATCCAGGCCAAGAAGGAAGCAAAGACCAATCCGTGAGCCTAGTTGATGATGTGGTGGAGAATCCGATCGGTGAGTTACAGGAGTTATGCCAGCATCAGCAAATCTCAATGCCCAGGTACGAGTTCGAGGAAATTTCGGAGGGGTTTCGTTGTATGGCACAGGCGATGGGATTACGGGGAGTTGGCGAGGGTACATCGAAGAAAGAGGCGAAAGCGGAGGCTGCGAAGAGACTGCTTGGCAAAGCTGCTCCAAATTAAGCTTTCCCCTGAAATCCCCCAGACCATATCCCCAAAAGCTACACTAAACCAGCCTTAGCACTGGATATCTGCAATGCCTCCCCAACTCATTTCCCTGAAGTCCAAGCCACCAGCCGACCTCCCGGTGAAACCCTCGACAAACACCGAAGCACCCCCCGCATACCCAGACAAGACATCATTCCCGACCATCGACCGGAAAGACGATCTGCCAGTGAAGCGCAAGGCGACTCCACAGCCTGAAGACGATGATCGCATCACTGAACCCACTCCCAAATACGACCGCAGCGAACCCACCGACACACGAAGAACACAGCGAGGGTATTCAGCTCGGCAAACACCAGGAAGAGTCCGACCCCCCAGAGTATCCAGAGACTTTGAGTCCAAATTCCACGCACTTGAGAAGCGTCAAAAGACTCTGATTGAGCAGACCAAGCAAAAGGGGCAGCTTGAGTATCTGACCGTTTCCCAAAGCAGTTCAGGGAAGTATTGGATCACCGTCGAGGGCAGCGGCAAGCCCTTCATCAGAATTTCGTTTGAAACGCCTGAATTTTGCTTTGAGTGTGCCTTGGAATTAGAAGACACATTCGATGTGTTGCAGGTTTTGAGTCTGCGGCCAGGGGAAACCATTGAACGGATTGAGGAGATGATCGGGGTGTGGTTGGATCGGGAGCGGGTGGCGAAGGCTTGGGGTTGATTAGGGGAAGCTATTGGACGACTTGAGAATTAGCAAGCAACTCAGTTCGAGCGTTATTCCATGTGTGTACTTAGCTAAAACCTTTGACCTGCAACATCCCATGAAAACACGAATCATTCAAAAACATCTCAGGAGCTGCTCGAAAGATGAACTCATAGAGATGTTTTTAGAACTGGCTAAGGATAATGCCGCCGCTGAACGTTTCTTAAACTCAAAAGTTGGCATCACAACCTCAGACCACAACTTTGATGAATACAAGGCGTATGTTCGCTCTGAATTTTTCCCTGTTGGGGATCATGGAGGTGGCAACCCATCAATCGCATATCAGATGGTTCAGAAAGTCGAAGCAGAAGCAACAAGTTCTAATCAGGTGATTAATTTCATCTACTTTTGTGTTGAGGCAGGTGTGGAGTATACACTGGCCTACGGAGATATCGATGAGAAATTCTATATGGCATTTGAAGATTTGTTTGAACGGGCGGCCAAACTAGCATCTAAAAATAGATTGCAAGATAACTACTTTTCTCAGGCAAAGAATATTGTCCGAAGTACTTCTGAAATGGGTTGGGGCTTCCATGATGAGCTTTCACGAATCTTCAAAAAGTACTTTATATCTGCGAAATATAGCTGAGTAGCTGAGTTTATCATCATGCTGTTCGTCGTTTTTTGATGTTTCAATTTCCACACTCTTTTTATAATTGCTAAGATCAAGTGCTGCCCTCCTCAAGCCTTGAAATTATTCAGAAAGTGAACAAGACAAGAAAATAGTGACTTTAACTTTCATGACAACAGAATATTCTTGGGCAGAAAATCAACTATTGAAGATACATTGCTGAGCTATTAAAAGCGTCTTCTGGTGTGCCCTGAAAAGTACCGTTATTGAACACACAAGGCTCATACTTGTTGTTACTGTAGGTATAAAATGCCATTGCCCACTTTTCCGCATCGCCACTGTAGCGCAAGCGGCACAGATGGATCGGCACTGTCCTCAAAAACTCAATCCGCTCTTCCCGCGTGCAGCCATAGAATTCCTCGTTAAAATTCTCCGCTGGTACCTCGGGTTCTAAGTAGGCATCGATATAGCAAAACTTGTCTCGAAAGCGCACGTCAATCCGATTGTATTTGCCAGCATAATGCTCTGCCGCATAGGCCAGTATGCGCTGTTTGATCGACTCTTTCAGTCGAGTTGGAATTTTCATGCCGCCTGAATGCGGATCGTATACCCAGGATGCCATTGCCAAAACGCCTACTCGTCGATATTTAATAAGATTAGGTCATCACGACTTGGATCATAACCGGCAACTGATTTCGGGTTTTAATCCAGTTGATCTGACAAATCGGCTGTTTAACCTAACATGAATAACAAAGAAAGAAGAAACAGGCAATTGCATCACCTCACTTTGAGAATTCACCCCATAATTCCGTTTTCTATGCATGAAAAACTGGATCTCAGTTACAGAGACCTCTAGAATTTATAGATTTCATATTGAGCTTACCCTTGGCAAAAATGCCGAAGATTGATCATCGTGTATGCCAAGCTTTTCAGGGCATAGTGCAACTTACTGATCCACTCGAATCGCAGTAGCAAGCGCTTGAATTTATCCTCCCAGGCAAAGACTCGCTCAATGGTATTGAATCTTTCTTGGAAGATGGATGAATCGAACAGCCTTTTTGGACCTGGCTTTGGCGTCTTTCTCCCCCGAAGATTTTCATTGATATTTGGCACCATCCTTCGATTGAAAATGGCCTTGCGATTCTCACGACTATCGTACACGCCATCCAAGCTGACGACAGTCCCAATCAAGTCTATACCTATGGTTCGGGCTGTACTCATTACTTGCGTCAGTGCCGTTTTGAATAGAGGTGACTCGTTCCGGTTACCAGGAGCAGTGATAAAGGGAGAGATCACATTGCAATTGCGATCACAAAAGGCAACCACTTTGTCACCCTTCATGTGCTTGTGTCCACTGAATCCCAGATTGTCGCCCCCTTTCTTGGCTGCAGTGGTTGTCCCATCTCCATGAATAATGCTGGCATCCAACTTTCCTTTTTCATTAAGCATTGAGACTGACGCCTTGAAAATGTCTTCAAAACACCCATGGGTTTCATAGCGTCGAAAGGCTCGATAAACACTGGAGTGGTTAATTTCCGGTCGCCCATTTTTGTCCTTTTCAATGGGTAGCTCACTCCACTGACATCCCAAGTGCAGCAACTTCAAAATGTAGTTGAAGATGGCATGCAAAGAGAGCTTTGGTTGAGGTCCCCGAGTGCCGATGTGCAAATGGGGTAAGACAAATGTCTCAAACTGCTCAAGGGTTAAGAATGTTGGAATCCATTTATAGGGCTTAGTTTGAGGCATCTGCACTCCTAACGAACGGTAAACTAAATGACTGGCGTCATTTTAGTCTGCAACGATAGAAGGCTATGCAGGGAAGGGTTTTAGGTGATCTGAACCATGGAGTAAAACCCGAAATGAGTTGCCAAATGCCAAGGAACCAGTGTAATTTTTCCTAAAAAGAGAGAATAGCACGGTAGAGCTAGACTTGAGTACAGTCATTCTTTTTTCTAAGGAAATTGCGGGATATGTCACTTAGGAGATTCTCTAAAGGAATAGTGGTGTTAGTCGTTCTGACAACGGGGCTATGCAACTCAGTGGGGAGAAAGGATGCAGTTGTGCTGGCAAGTCCAGCTAGTGAGGATTCTACACATCTAGCACAATCAGAGCAGCCCCAAGTGGATGGAGGCTATGCAGAAGCCCTGCGTCAAATTCGAGTGGCGAAAGAGACACAAGCAACTGAACTAGATTTGGCGTTCCTATCACTGACTCAACTGCCACCAGAAATCGGACAGCTTACCAATCTGCAATGGCTATCCCTCTCGAGCAACCAACTGACCCAACTGCCACCAGAAATCGGACAGCTTACCAAGCTGCAATGGCTAACCTTCTCGGGTAACCAACTGACCCAACTGCCACCAGAAATCGGACAGCTTACCAAGCTGCAATGGCTATCCCTCTCGAGCAACCAACTGACCCAACTGCCACCAGAAATCGGACAGCTTACCAAGCTGCAATGGCTAGGACTTTGGAAAAATAAACTGACCCAACTGCCACCAGAAATCGGACAGCTTGCCAATCTGCAATGGCTAGGACTCTGGAAAAATAAACTGACCCAACTGCCACCAGAAGTCATACAGCTTACCAATCTGCAATGGCTAGGACTCTCGGAAAATAAACTGACCCAACTGCCACCAGAAATCGTAAAGCTTGCCAATCTGCAAAGGCTAGAACTCTCGGAAAATAAATTGACCCAACTGCCACCAGAAATCGTAAAGCTTGCCAATCTGCAATGGCTAGGACTCTCGGAAAATAAACTGACCCAACTGCCACCAGAAATCGGACAGCTTACCAATCTGAAAGAGCTATACCTCGAGAAAAATAAACTGACCCAACTACCACCAGAAGTCGTACAGCTTACCAATCTGCAAACGCTATCCCTCTCGAGCAACCAACTGACCCAACTGCCACCAGAAATCGTAAAGCTTACCAATCTGCAAACGCTATTCCTCTCGTACAACCAACTGACCCAACTACCACCAGAAATCGGACAGCTTACCAATCTGCAATGGCTATCCCTCCAGTTCAATCAACTGACCCAACTGCCACCAGAAATCGTAAAGCTTACCAATCTGCTATCGCTAGAACTCTCGGGCAACAAACTGACCCAACTGCCACTAGAAATCGTAAAGCTTACCAATCTGCAAACGCTATTCCTCTCGAAAAATAAACTGAGTAGCCTGCCAATAGAGATAGAAAAGCTGCGTCGATCAACAAAGATAATTGTGGAGGGCAACCCATTACCCCCTGACGTTCTTGAACAATATAAACCGCGTTGATTTTTGTTTAGGGAACTGCTTTTTAAGAAATTACCTTGGTCTATAGCTCGAATGCTAGATTGAGCAAATCGGAGAATAGAAAGTATCAAAGGTTTAGAGTTTTTCTGTTGTAAACCTATCCAAGAAAAGATTTCAAGCTTTTTAGACTGTATTTTTATTGCGAAGTTATTACGCGAACGACAAGTCTTATATTCACAAACCCTATAATGACTACCTAGTAAGGGTTTAGGTGCTATGATCAGTTTTTGCGCGAATCGTTGTCATACCCCACTTTCTTTCGTCCAGGGAAGATCGGAGTGATCCAGTGATGCTGTGGAATTTTAGAAGAAAATAGTTATTGATTAACTCCAAATAACAGTTAGTGTCCCTATTTATTCGCCACGGCTTTTGAGTCGATCATGCTTGGCATGATCCCTGCGTGAGACGAGAAAGAATATTACTAAACAGCTCTCCTCATTTGGGAAAGCATCACTTTTATCAGCCATATTTCTGAAGTTCTGGAATAGCAGTTCGAGTGCATTAAAGGTACGAATCAGCGAATAGATGGATTCATCAAAATCATAGAAGCTCAATCCTTGAACCAGTAACGATTTTATTCATAGCAGCAATAACAATCAAATTAGCTAGATGAGAAACATGCATACTGTAATCGTGCTAACGCGAAAAGTAATATGGGGCCTGTTGAAAAAGCACTCTGGTTTATTGAAAGCCACTTCAATAAAAAACTAACATTATCGGCTATTGCAAACGCAAGTGATGTCTCTCGCTATCACTTGACACGAGTGTTTGGTATCGCAACGGGATATTCCGTAATGCGGTATGTCCGTAGTCGACGTTTGACTGAAGCCGCCCGTGCGCTCGCTGTTGGTGCTCCTGATATTCTTGCTGTAGCACTCGATGCGGGCTACAGCTCTCATGAAGCTTTTACGCGGGCCTTCTGTGCTCAATTCGGTATCATGCCCAAGCAAGTTCGCGCAAAGCGTCATCTCGACTCAATTCAGATGGTGGAGCCTATTGTAATGAATGAAAATCTGATTGTTAAGCTCGAATCCCCGTACATTACATATGCTGATACTTTCCTCATCGCTGGACTAAGGGATCGTTATACATTTGAAACTAATCACGGCATTCCTCTGCTGTGGCAATGCTTTGGACCCTATATAGGACATATCCCAGGGCAGGTTGGAACAGTGACCTATGGAGTATGTTGCAATAGTGATGGTGCAGGAAACTTTGACTATATTGCCAGTGTAGAAGTTTCCTACTTAGCAGACCTTCCTGATGACTTCAACTACGTACAAATTCCTGCACACAAATACGCTGTGTTTTCTCACCGAAATCATATTTCTACCATTCGTAATACTGTTTATACCATTTGGAATCAATGGTTACCCCAATCAATATACAATCCATCCGAAGCACCGGAGTTCGAGCGCTATGATGAGCGTTTCGATCCTCAACTAGGAACAGGTGTGGTAGAGATTTGGGTACCCATAAATTAAATCTAAATGGGTTCTCCAGGAATTAGGTTAGTGTCCTGATTTATTCACGATGCTTTTTGAAGCGATCATGCTTGGCATGATCCCTACGAGAGACGAGGAAGAAAATCGCTAAACAGCTCTCCTCATTGGGGAAAGCACCAATTTCATCAGCTTTGGTTCGGAATTCCCGGAACAGCCTTTCTAGGGCATTGGAAGTACGAATCAGCGAATGAAGGGATTCATCAAAATCATAGAAACTCAAGGTCAGGGCAAAATCTTTGATAAAGGTTCTGACCGCATCGGGTTCAAGGTCTGTCCATTTCTGTGCAAACACGAGCAACATCACAATCGCTTCTTCCCAGTCTGGCGCTTTATAGATAGCATAGGCATCGTGTTTAATTTGTGAATATCGCAGCTTCTTGGCTTCAGAGTGGGACAGTTCTTGTCCTTGAGCATCCAGGTGTGGCAATTGCTCATATCCCAAATGCCGGAGCATCGCTCGAACCTTATGAGTAATGCATCGCTGATGTTGTGCGAGGGGAAACAGAGCACGAATCACCTTAGGCAACCCAGTCGTGCCATCACTGACAATCAATTTCACCGAATAGGGTTGCAATCCCCGTTGCCACAGATGCGCAAAGAACAGTAACCAAGCTGCCTCCGATTCTTGCGTCGCCATTTCATAATGAAGCACCGTTTGGGTGCCATCGGGCCACACTGCCATAGCGACTAGAATGACTCGGTCTTCCGCATGACGTAGTTTCCGGATATGCCCAGCTTGGTCTTCCCAAAAGTCTTCTGAGGAACACTGAACACTAGCCCAAACACCATCGACAATCAGAATAGGAGGGGTTTCCTCAAGACGAGTCTGACGGCTTTGAAACATTTGCTTCTGAGCTTTTAGCGTAATTCGGTTAATGGCATTAACGGATAAGACTGCTCCTAGAATCTCATAGAGAGCTTCTTGCAGATCCCGAAGCGATAACCCCATAACGTACAAGCCGAGGCAAAAATCGAGGAGACTACCGAGAGCTCGTTGGTAACGTTCTAAAATCTGCCACTCTCGGTCTGCATTCCCTTTCCGTAGCTTAGGGACAGACAGCTGAGCAATACGGCCGTATTGAGTATCGAGGACCCGTTGATAGTAGCCTGAACGTCGAGGTCGATCCCCTTGAACCTCTGATAGATAAGCTTGAACTTCTTCGTCTAGTGCTGACTCTACTGCGTTCTGGGTGACTCGGTTTGCTTCAAGGCGAAGGGTTGCTTCTAGGGCTTTGTTAATAGAGGCATAGGAACTTTGAGACTGAATACGGATAATCCGCTGCTCGCGTTGGGCAATGTTCATCAAGGAATGCTCTGAATTATCTATTACCAAAGCATTTCAGCTATCTCAGCTCATGGCGAATAAATCGGGACACTAACAAATAACAAGTATTGCGATCAGGTACTCCATACCAGTATGAGAAAAAAATATCCTGGGAGTCGGACCAAATCTTGGTAGTCTCCCGGTCCACACTTATCTTGATCTATTGATGTCTCAAACTTTCTCAGCTAATCGACGCAGATTTTTAGTCTTGTTGAAATATACGGGATTAGGAACTCTAGGTTCAGTGATCGCTCACTCTCTTCATTCTTGTGAAGATATAACTACCCGTCCTTTACCCACATTTTTCCCAGAGTTATTGCCGACTAATGAAATTTTCACGGTTGATGCAAAGGGTAGAATTATCCATCGGCGTTCACTCCCCCAACTGCAGATTCTCAAAGAAGACCTTGGCAGCAACATAACATTAGAGATGGTGTCCATTCCTGGAGGAACTTTTACTATGGGGTCTCCTTCACATGAGCTAAAAAGATGGGATATTGAAGGCCCCCAACACGAAGTCACTGGGCGTAAGCAAAGGATCGGGGATGCATGGCTCAAAGAAAAACGGGTCAAGGACAATAGATCCTGTACCCGAACCAAAAAACTATCATGACCCTACCATCGCAATTGCTAACCGTGCTAGCCCATGACGAATTTCTAGAACAAACTGAAGCACTCAAAGTATCAACCAGCCTGAGTCAGATGGTTTATATCGTTCTGCAAATGGGCTTGTTTCTAGCTCGCTGTCTTCTGGAGGATGAACTCTCAAGGCGCGCGAAAGCAGTATTTGTATGGCCTGTATGTACTACCTGCGGAACCCGCTTACATTCGAAGGGATGGGAATCTCGTCAGATGCAGACACTGGTAGGCACTATCTCTTGAAAGCGACGGGTGGGCCGTTGTCCCAAAGGATGTCCAGGCAGTCTGTTGACTCCCCTGGATCAAGCCATTGGGATTGCCCCCTATCAGCACAGCAGCGAAGAACTGGTGCGTCTGGGCTGCTTGTTGAGTCTGTTCATGCCCTATGAACTGGCCAGTTGGATGCTGGGTCAGTGGAGTGGTCTATCCGTGAGTCCATCCAGTTTGTGGAACTGGGTGCAATCCGTGGGTAACAAAGCTCAGCAGGAATTAGAAGCTCAACTCAACGCTCAATCATCAGGGACTCAGGCCCCTTGTGAAGCGATTTCAGAGATGTTATCTGCTCTACCTTTGGCCATTGCCGCCGATGGTGTGATGGTCCCCTTTCGCCCCACCCCGAACTCACCCAAGGGAAAAATCCAGTGGCGAGAAGTCAAAGTCGCCATCTTAGCTCGCCTGGGAACACGGGTTACCCGAGCTAAAAAGGAGGTCCCCCAATTACTGCGTCGAAGACTGGTGGCAGTATTGGGCGATATCGACCAGTTCATCCCTTTACTTCAACTCGAAGCTCACAAACAAGACTTTGAATCTGCTCCAAAAGTCATCTGGCTCAGTGATGGGGGACGAGGCTTCTGGCGAGTCTATCGCACCTTGTTCTCTCATTGTGCTGTGGCAGTCCTCGACTTTTTTCATTCAGCAGGCCATCTGGCACGAGCAACTAAAGCGATGTTTGGAGATGCCCGCTCTGCTCAAGCCCAAGCCTGGTTCCGGCACTGGCGACACCAATTGCGACACGGGCAACACCTACTTGTATTACGGTCCTTGACGATATTGATTCACTCACAACTGTTAACGGGAAAGTCTTTTTCAACGTTGCTCCAGGTGCAGGCTTATTTCCAACGCCATCATAACCACATCCGTTATCGGCACTTTGAACAGCAACAGATTCCTCTCGGGTCAGGAATGGTTGAAAGTGCATGCAAGTGGTTGATTCAGCAGCGCTTTAAGGGAGTTGGCATGCGCTGGAGTGAGGATGGTTTCAACCATTTACTGATCTTGAGAATTGCCTGGGTCAATGAACGGTTTGACTCCTTATTCCCAGAGGTGACCATTCCGAAAACTAAGGCATCCCCGATCCGCTAAATACGCCCGAAGTCACTGTTCCCTCGTTTTACCTGGGCAGATATCCAGTGACCCAGGCCCAGTGGAAAGCCATCATGAGGACTAACCCTTCTAACTCTAAAGGTGCTAATCGGCCTGTAGAGCGGGTTTCTTGGAATGATGCCACTGAATTCTGCCAAAAGCTCTCTCAGAAAAGCGGTAAACTCTATCGGCTGCCAAGTGAAGCAGAATGGGAATATGCTTGTCGAGCTGGAACAATCACTCCTTTCCATTGTGGTGAGACCATCACCCTAGATTTAGCGAATTACTACCCTTCTAGAGGTTATGCCTCTGGCCCAAAAGGACACTCTCTGAAAACGACCACAGACGTCGGCAGATTTCCCCCTAATGCCTTTGGTTTACATGACATGCATGGAAATGTAACTGAATGGTGTCAAGATACTTTGCATAAAAACTATGAAGGTGCCCCCACTGATGGAAGTGCTTGGGAGGATAACTATTACTACGAAAGAATGCGGAGAGGAGGCTCCTGGCTCAGCAACTCGGATGGCTGCCGTTCAGCAACTCGCTCTTGGCTCAAACCATACGATAGTGAAAACAACACCATTGGCTTTCGGGTTGCCTTAGTCGCATCCTAAGAATTCCGTTTGAAATTCATGAGCTTAGTTTTGAGGCAGCATTTGAGCTAAAAGATACGTTTGATGTGTCACAGGTGGTCGAGTTGCCGACTGGAGCGGATAGAGCGTATTGATGAGATGGTTTTGGTGTACCTGAATCGATAGAGAGTGGCGAGGTTTGAGGGGTGAATGAAGAGTGGCCGGATGTATAGGTACGGTTGTGTTTTGGGAGTTGTAGTTATGACTGCTGTGGAATTGTTGGAGCGTTATGCTGCTGGGGAGAGAGATTTCAGTGGAATTAGTCTCCGAGGGGCTAATCTGATTAGAGCTAACTTACAAAGGATAAATTTGTCTAATGCCAAGTTGGGGCGAACTTTGCTCATTGCGGCTAATTTGAGTGACTCCAATTTGGAAGGCATCAACTTGGAAGGAGCCGATTTGACTCGTGCCAACCTGAATCGGGCTAGCCTGACTAATGCTGTTGTTAATGGAGACGCCATTGGAACTTTCTTCGAGCAAGCTAATTTGTCTAATGCTCGGATGTTTAGAGCGACTTTGGATGGCGCCACCTTTTTTCAAGCTAATTTGCACAGGGCGAATCTGGCTTGTACTAGTTTGATTGGGACTCGATTCTTGCATGCTAATTTGCGAGATGCCGATCTCCAAGAAGCCAGAGGGGTTGCTGACTTCACTGAAGCCGATCTCTTGAATACTATCCCTGACCATCCTGCTGAGATGAAAGATTTCGAGAAAAGATTGGGCACTTCCATTTTTTATCGAACTATTATGCCCAATGGAACAATTCGTAGTACCTAAATTTAGGCGATCTCTGAGAAATAATTTACCAGGCCATGCAGGGAACGATCCGCACCTATACGGCCTATACTCTCAACGCTTTCAAAGAGATGGCAACGGCCAACGTCGATAAGGTCACTTTGGAGTTTGGGGTCAAAGTCGCTGGCGAGGGGAGAGTGCCCTACATCACCAAGGGCAGCGGTGAATGCAACCTCAAAATACTGTGGAGTGTTCCTTTCCTGATCGGGAGGGTTGAAAAGTTTCTCCTGCCCCCTCAACAACTGACCACGAGCATCTCAGCCCAACATGTCGTATACCTACCTGGGCGATCGCCACTTGGATTGCATTCACCAGGTCCGCTCTACCCCCGACGCCGCAATCTCCAGCGTCCCTCACCCGAATCGTCTATTGCCTTCGCCCATGATCGACATCATGCGTTCTTTGCTTCTCCCAGTGACGATCTCAAGGTTTTCCCTTTCTTGCTTTGCAAATTACTCAAGAGCTTCAATTTCTGTTAAGACCTGATTAATTAATTTAGTTAGCGAAGGAATTTTTTTTAGAAGCACTGCCTTTTTTGAATCAGAAGGTACATTCATATTGGCTTGTTTCCAATAAAGCAGATCTTTCTCAATCCTCTTTAGTCTCTTGGTTTCAGCAGTTAATACGACATTTGTCGTATTTTTATTTTGATGATCACTCAAATATCGTTGAATTGTCCTGGTATGTTTACCAATAATCACCTCCAATGCAGGTAATAAAGCCTTTTTCCCTTTTCTGGGTCTACCTTTACCATGGCTATATCCTGCGTTCTTAAGACGTTCAGCTAGGCTCTTCACTTCTGTAGGAGTATAGTCGCGCCTATGCTCATTTTCAGCTACCTCACATTGCAAAGCCTTTTCAGGATCAACATCTGCATCAAAAGGCATCACCCGAACAGGTATCTTATAACTAGGGAACTGCTCCTCGAAATTGTCTTGCTTGTTCTCACGTAGAAAATTGATGGCAGCTAAGCGATGGCCTCCTGCCAACAATCTATTCTTTGTATCCACTACTAGCGGCTCGATTAATCCCAATACTTGAATTGATTCGGATAGAGCTAACACATGTTCTTGATTTAATTCCCGTGTGTCTTCAGTTCGATATTTTATCTGTTCTAAATGAAGTAATGTTTTTGAAGGACGGTTAGCATCAGACTCATTTGATACGGCTTGATCTATTACTGACATATCATCAGCAACGTTTAGTGCCTGCTTAAAACGTTTAGAGTTAGTTTTTCGTCTAACCATCAATTCCCCACTTCGCAACAACTTTCAGATCTTTAGCACCACGACATTTGGCATCATATGTCATGAGGGGAATTTGATCTGCTGCTGCCAGTGATAATTGGGTGTCTTGGCGCACAACAAATCTTTGTATGGTTGGGAATGACTCAGCAAGGTCTGCATCGAAAGTACGATCCATAGCTCGACGCGCATCAATTTTTGATTGGATAATCGCCCATCTTGATGCCCCTTTTCTACCTTTTTGGTTGTTTAAATTTAGTTCTTTAATTACGCGACTAGCACCAACTAACGCAAGTGGATGTGCATCAGAAACGATTAATACAGTGTCAGCAGCTTTAATAGCTAAACGCTCTAAGTGCTCATTCCCAGGAGGGCAGTCAAAAACTATCACATCATAATCCATATGATTAACAGCATCAGCCAATTCTTCCTGATCGCACGACTGAATACTATGATTCATTAGGTCAGGACCTCCAGGAAGTACTGACAAATTATCAACTACATTTAGCGGCTCTGGCTTATTCCCACCGAGAAGAGACGCTGTGCCAGGTTTAGTTGGATCAGCTCCCAAAACATATGCAGCATTTGACTGTGGATCCATGTCAATGACTAATACTCGACTTTGAAGGCTAGCTAAGATTGAAGCAACGCCACAGGCAATTGTGGTTTTGCCAACACCTCCCTTACGGCCAGCAACAGCAATACGACTAACAGTCATAATTTAAATTGAGGATTACGAGTATTTTCTAGTCAATCATAAGGTAGGACTCAGGTTTTTTTACACCATTATTAGCGATACCAACAGGGGTAAGATGATCATCTACACTAGAACTTCCCTTGATCTGATTCTCCAACTGTACTATCAAGTCTTACGACCAGGCTTGAGAAGTACTTCAGATCCCTTAGAGTGCTGGCTTCTCCAGTGTTCCGACCTTCACATCTTATGCTCAATCGCAGAGGTCATTTTTCCAGAAGACTAAGACCCTGCAACTCGACACTGACAGGGATATTGATTATTCGCTGGCGGTTTTGGGCATACTCTCTAACCCCCTGGCACCAATTTACTACTGGCTAAACGATTTAGACTGATACCTTGTTCTGCCGCCTGAATTGCCAATTGCCGATGTTGCTCAGGGGGAATTCTCACCATGAATTTACCGCTGTACTGCTTCTTAGATAGAGGCATGGGGATGGGTTCATTTTGTGACTCTAAATCATCAATACAATTTTTGACCAATTCCACAATGCCAGTGAAAGCAGATTGCTGATCTTCATCTAGCCAGCTCAAGCTTGGAAATTCAGCGCACAAGCCCACAAATTCCTCATCTTCTTCAGACCAGATCACCCGGTAGGTATAGAACTTTGCTTCCATCACATTGACTCCAGCTTTTGAATCGCAGCTAACACTTGTTTCACTTGATAGGGTTTGCCCATTCCCTTCTTAGATTGAACATTAACGAAGGGGTCACCTTGCCAGGGCGTCTTGTAGACTCGATGGCTTCCAGAAGTCTGCCGTGCTTCACCGAAATAGTGACTGCAAACCTTGCACAAATCGGAGAACTTAATCCCAGCAGGGTTATTTCCCATTTTGGCAACAATTTTGTCGACACTCGCCATGTAGTTGATAGTATCAATAATGATACTATTGTAAAATACTCCTCTGATAATATCAACTGCTCGTTAGAGTTTCGCTGGAGTCATAATAATTGGCTCAAACAACGAATTTGCGTGTGTGTTTAAGGAGATGACCAAGGGTATGAGCATCATGGACACTACATGCTACGGAACACAGTTGTGAAAAGGGGTTGAGCAAGTTACCCCACAAAACCTGAAAGAACGAGGGATATAGCCGGAGATATTTGTTTCGCAGACTCTTAACGATGCAGCGTCAATGTGGCTCCTTATTTAGTAAAAGGTTGTCGAGCAAGAATAAATAAACTGCCATTTCCCCCTCTACCCAGCCTCAAATCCTGGTCGAGGTAGGTGATATCCAGGCTGGGGATTCTTCCCTCTGGGGAACTAGCTGACATGACTTTAAAAGGTTCTAGGCCAGGTGTTCTCACCCCCAGCAAGTTATGAATATTGAGATGACGTTTCAGAAATTGGATCTGAATACCCCGATTTCGAAGAGTCTCACTCTCTGGTGCCTTAGGTTCAAACGTTGCTGTTATCCTTACATATCCAGTCATCAGACCGAATCGATGATGCACATACGCTTTATTCTCAAATGACTGGCTAGGGATATCGATCACTTGGAAAACTTTACCTACCACTAACCCTAATGGCAACGACGATAAAGAACGAATTTCTTGTGCATCAGAATAGAGAAGCAGCCATGAGCCATTAAGTACTTTTATGGCCTCTTGATCTGACAGAGGATATGGATAGGGGGAATGAGATTCTAATGATCGAGCAAGGGAGTTGAGCAGTTGGACTTGCTGTTGTCCAACATCGAGATCAGTAATCGGTGCATCCTTTACATGGGTATGCTTTGACTGTAGTTTCTGGACAGCCATGGTTAAATCTTGCTTAAGAGAGGTTCGATTATCCAATACTCAACTCCTAGGGAAAAGGCTGCTGATCAAAAACAAGGTTGCTTCTCAATAATTACAGCTAACTTGGCCATCTGGAATAAGACCTATTTGGATCGACTGACCATAAAAATCTCCTTTCTGCTCAATCTTAAATCCACCCAATAGCAGCCCAAGCCAAACCGCTACCAAAGGTAATCGAACTCCCCTCACCAGCTCTACAAACGACACCGCCCCCTTAGCCCCTTCCAAATACTCACAAATCGCGCCCACCCAGGCCCCAACATCCTCGACATGGCTTACTTTCAGGGCAACCGCTTCCCCAGACTCCAGCTCATCGACAAACTCTAGAACCGCATCCTTACTAACTTCCCCCACAACAGACTCAACAGGAACCCCCGTGAACCCCTGACGACTCTTCCGTGACTTCGGCTGACGACACAGATCCGAGACATCCAGAAACATAGTCTGCTGAATCATCCCAGCTAAGAAATCCTCATCCAACACAGGACCTTCTGAGTTGTATCTGTCTTCCCAACCCTGGATCATTAGCTCTGCCCGCTGAAAACAGACCTCAGCCATATCCTTGATCGCATCCCCAGCCACTCGGAGCTGTTCGTGGGGAGAACGACCCTGTAGATGCTGCTCCAGTGAGGCACACATCAGGGAAATATCAGCTTGCTCAGGTTCGTCTAAAGCAGAGGCCAAAGCACTGGCAAAATCTAGCTCAAGCTGAGTGAACATAGCGCTTATCCTTGAGTGGACATTCCGCAATTTCGCACTCAGAAGGTTCCATGCGAATCGGGGGTTCAAACTCCGTGATGCCATACCGATCGCCTAGGACCTTCAGTACCTCCTTCAAATACCGATTCACTTGGGTATTGGTCATTCCCATACAGTGGACAGCTTCAATTTCCGCTAACTTATCACTCCCCTGCCAGACAGTGATAGCCAGGGCATGGAGGTGAGCATCCTTGGGCTTTTCTTTGTAGAGGTAAAGCAACGCCACGGGTGGAGCTTGGACGGGAATCGAGAAGGTTTCCGTGGTTTTTGCTGGCGCTGCTTTTGCTTTCTGGTCAGCGTATTCTCCTCGGCGCTTGGCATTGCTTTCTTTGCGGTGGCGGTAGTGATTTCGTTTGCGATCGCAGGCATTATCCGTCCAGCACCCATCCCCTTGCGGCCCATGAACCCGCTTTGCTTCCATCCGGGAATAGTCGATGCATTGGAGGCAGATGGGGTTTGGAGGTAGTGGCATGGTTCGTTCTTTTGGATCAATACCCTTGAATAGATCATCAAAATCGAGGGGCTGACAGGACTAAATCAAACTAGTAAGCCATTAAAAAGCACTTAAAAAAGCAATTATTTCCATCCCCACCAACGCCCTAGATTCAAGAAATATCCTTAATAAATGCGTAAAGCATATCAAAAGTGCCGATAATTTTAGATGTAATTAAATTAAATTTCAAAATAGCGCTCCGTCATCATTAGCAATCTATCGCAGACCGTCAGTTCTAAACGCTCAACCCAATAGAAAAAAGACAACAAAATATCCCTTAGATTAACGCTGAATGACGAGTCCGAGCCCAGAACAGCAAACCATTCTATTCCTTGCCAGCAACCCAGATGGATTGCGTCAACTCGGACGAGAATTACGTGACATTAAAAACGGGTTACGCAGATCTGAGCATCGAGATCAGTTCACTCTATGTCCCTGCCTGGATGTGCGTACTATAGATATTCAACGGGCATTACTGGATGAAACTCCTCAGATTATTCACTTTGCTGGCAGTGGCAAAGGAGAAGCAGGACTCGTCTTTGAAGATCAAGCGGGCAATCCCAAACTCGTCACGGGTGCAGCCCTAGCAGGGCTCTTTGAATTGTTTGCTGAGTACATCCACTGCGTCATTCTGAATGGATGCTATTCCCAGGTGCAAGCTCAAGCCATCGCTCAACATATTGATTATGTAGTAGGCATGCAGCAGGCCATTAGCAACGAAGCGGCCCTGGCCTTTGCCGTTGGGTTCTACGATGCCTTGGGTGCAGGCCGAGACATTGAATTTGCCTTTAAGTTGGGATGCAGTGCCATTCAAATCGAGGGCTTACCCGAATCTCTCACCCCAGTGTTGGTCCAAAAATCTAGCCTTCAATCCGCACCCCTCCAACCCTTACCCGAACAGCAGACCCATGAAAAACTCTGGAAAGTGCCAGAGTTACCCCCTCACTTTTTACCTCGTCCTCAGACCCTAAAGGCCCTAAGAGAGAAGGTCCTTACGGATCTAGCCCAGCCTGTAGTCATGACCGGGCAACGCATCGGTGTTCAGGGTATGGGGGGCATTGGCAAGTCGGTGTTGGCCACAGCCCTAGCTCGTGACCCTCAAGTTCAATCGGCATTCCCTGACGGTATTTATTGGCTAACCGTGGGGATAGAACCCAACCTACTGGCTCAGCAAATCGATCTAGCAGCAGCCCTCTGTGGTGAACGCCAGGTATTTGAAGATATCAATGAAGGAAAAACCCGACTCCAAACCCTATGGCAAGGACGCCAAAGTCTATTGATTCTAGATGATGTCTGGCGCATCGCGGATGCAGAAGTCTTCAATGTCCTGGGACATCACAGTACCTTGGTAGTGACGACCCGTGACTCAGAATTAATCACAGGATTAGGGGCCACTGACTTTTCCCTTTCGGTACTCCATGAGGATCAGGCGCTGGAGTTATTAGCCGCCTGGGTGGGCGTCCCCATCTCAGATCTACCCTCCCAAGCCCAGACAGTAGCAAGAGAATGTGGCAACTTGCCCTTAGCCCTGGCCCAATGTGGCGCAATGGTGCGAGATTTGACCCCTTGGCCCCATGTTCTCAGCGCCTTACAAGATTCAGATCTTGAATTTATCCAAAAACAGTTTAGTCATTATTCCTACCCCGATGTCTTCAAAGCCCTGCATGTCAGTGCAACGGTCTTAGCAGCAACCAACCCCATCGCTGCCGAGCGCTATCAAGAACTGGCAGTATTTCCAGCCGATGAATTGATTCCTGAAGCAGTTATTGTTCGCCTATGGCAATATACCGGCGCATTAAAGGAGCGAGATGCGGGCAAAATCCTGACCACCTTATCGAGGAAAGGCATGCTGCGGCTAGAGGGGGACTATCCCCAGCGGCAAGTCAGCCTCCATGACTTACAGCAGGATTATTTACAAGCCCAGCAAGCCGACCAGAAGGTATTGCATCAGCAACTTCTGGAGGCTTATCACCAGAGCTGTTCAGAGGGATGGCATTGTGGACCGAAGGACGGGTATTTCTTTGAGCATTTGGCCCATCACCTCCAGCAGGCAGAACGCACCGATGAGTTATGGCAATTACTCTGGGACTATCGTTGGATTCACCACAAATTGGGCGTCACCGATATCAATGCCCTGCTATTGGACTATGAAACCTTACCCAAGGACAAAGACCTCAACATTGTCCACAGTGGGTTGCGGTTATCTAGCCATGTCTTAAATCAGTATCCTGAGCAGCTTCCCAGTCAGCTCTATGGGCGTTTGATGAGTCAAGACTTACCCCATGTGACCGCTTTGACTCAATCTTTAGCTCAGGGACCGGGAGAGTGCTGGATAAGGTGTCTATTCCCCCATCTCAACCAAGCGGGGGGAGCATTAGTGCGCACCCTCACCGGACATACTTCCCATGTCACTGGCGTCAGCATCAGCCCCGATGGCCAAACCGTAGTCTCCGCGTCTGGGGACAATACCCTGAAGGTGTGGGACCTGGAGACGGGCCAGGAGCAGCGCACCCTCACCGGACATACTTCCCATGTCACTGGCGTCAGCATCAGCCCCGATGGCCAAACCGTAGTCTCCGCGTCTAGTGACCATACCCTGAAGGTGTGGGACCTGGAGACGGGCCAGGAGCAGCGCACCCTCACCGGACATACTAACTTTGTCAATGGCGTCAGCATCAGCCCCGATGGCCAAACCGTAGTCTCCGCGTCTAGTGACCATACCCTGAAGGTGTGGGACCTGGAGACGGGCCAGGAGCAGCGCACCCTCACCGGACATACTTTCGCTGTCGAGGGCGTGAGCATCAGCCCCGATGGCCAAACCCTTGTCTCCGCGTCTAGGGACAAGACCCTGAAGGTGTGGGACCTGGAGACGGGCCAGGAGCAGCGCACCCTCACCGGACATACTGCCTCTGTCTTTGGCGTCAGCATCAGCCCCGATGGCCAAACCCTTGTCTCCGCGTCTAGTGACCATACCCTGAAGGTGTGGAACCTGGAGACAGGTCAGGAGCAGTGCACCCTCACCGGACATACTTCCTTTGTCAATGGCGTCAGCATCAGCCCCGATGGCCAAACCCTTGTCTCCGCGTCTTGGGACAAGACCCTGAAGGTGTGGGACCTGGAGACGGGCCAGGAGCGGCGCACCCTCACTGGACATACTGACTTTGTCGAGGGCGTGAGCATCAGCCCCGATGGCCAAACCCTTGTCTCCGCGTCTTGGGACAAGACCCTGAAGGTGTGGGACCTGGAGACGGGCCAGGAGCAGCGCACCCTCACCGGACATACTTCCACTGTCAATGGCGTGAGCATCAGCCCCGATGGCCAAACCGTAGTCTCCGCGTCTAATGACAATACCCTGAAGGTGTGGGACCTGGAGATGGGCATGGAAGTGATGAGCTTCACGGGAGAAGGCGCGTTTCGATGTTGTGAGATTGCCCTAGATGGTCGCACCGTCATTGCTGGAGATTTTGGGGGGCAGCTTTACTTTCTGCAGCTAGAAGGCCCCAGCTTTTCAGACGGCGGGGAGGTCATCTCATGACTTAAATCGTTCTAATATCCCTCCAATTCCTGCCTTAACGTTCGGGGTGTTCTTTCACAACCGAAGGCTATCGATGTCGCATTTCAATACTTGAACGTTCCACTATCTTTTGCCCGAATTTATCTGCCCTACCCTCATGACTGCCCAAACCATTCTCTTTCTCGCTGCAAATCCTAAAGATACTCAGCCTCTTCGATTGGATCAGGAGTTAAGGGATATTGGTGAGGGTTTACAGCGGGCTCAACATCGAGATGAGTTTAAGCTTGAACAGCGACTGGCGGTTCGCCCCCATGATATTCAGCGGGCCATGCTAGATCTGAATCCCCAGATCGTTCATTTCTCAGGCCATGGGAATGGGGATGAGGGCTTGGCCTTTGAGGATGTCAGTGGCAACACCCAGTTGGTCAGTGGTGAGGCGATTGCAGACCTGTTTAACCTGTTTGCCGATCAACTGCGCTGCGTAGTCCTCAATGGCTGCTATACCGAGGTGCAAGCAAAGGCCATCTCAGAACATATTCCCTATGTGATCGGGATGAAACGGGCGATTGGGGATAAAGCGGCGATCTCCTTTGCCGTGGGATTCTATGATGCCCTGGGGTCAGGACGAGATGTGGAGTTTGCCTTCAAGTTGGGCTGCACCGCCATTCGTATGGAAGGCATTGAAGAACATCTCACTCCCGTTCTGATTAAAAAGCCCATTACAGAGGAAACTAAGGATCAGGATCAACCCAAGGCTCAAGCTCGTCCAACACCTACGCCTTCTCCCATGACTCCAAACGCCGATGCCCCCTTAGAGGTCTTTATTTCCTATTCCCATAAAGACGATGATTTGCGAGAAGAGTTAGACATCCATCTCTCCAATCTGAAACGACAGGGGAAAATTGCTGCTTGGCATGATCGGGCGATTGAAGCAGGGGAAGAATGGGAAACCCAAATCAAAGGCCATCTGGAGTCCGCTCAAATCATTCTGCTACTGGTCAGCCCACCCTTTATGGCCTCTAACTATTGCTATGACATTGAGATGCAACGAGCGATAGACCGCCATAACGAAGGCACAGCCCGAGTCATCCCTATTATTCTGCGTCCCTGTGACTGGAAAGGGTCACCCTTCAGTAAGCTTCAGGTACTCCCTAAAGATGCCAAGCCCGTGACGAAATGGGCTGATCGCGATGAGGCATTTTTGGATGTCGTCAACGGGATACGGAGGGCGGTAGAGACCCCACTAAAAAAGTAGACAACTCTTCGTCAGGGCACAGTCCACCAACGGAGAGTCATCAGGGCCAGGGACCAGAAGCCTCGTCATCTTCCCAGGCAAGTCCCCCTCATAACCTCCCTCGCAGCGGTGTCGTTAAATTTGTCGGTCGTGACCAAATGCTGCAGGACTTGCACCAGCTCCTCCAAAAGAACAATCCAGTAGCCCTCACTGCATTAGCAGGCATGGGTGGGATCGGAAAGACTGAACTTGCCCTGCAATATGCCATCTCCCAGCTCGATCAGGGTCAGTACCCTGGAGGACTTTGCTGGCTGCGAGTGAAAGGCCAGGAGCTAGCCGCCCAAATTATCGAATTTGCCCAGACCAAGTTAGTCCTGACCCTCCCGGATAGACTCGATGAAGACCAACAGGTGAGTTATATCTGGGGGCAATGGCCCATCGGAAAGGTGCTGATTATTTTTGATGATGTGATGGACCTTAAGACTGTCCAACCGTACTTACCGCCATCAGATCCACGGTATAAAGTACTGATCACCACCCGACAGGATTTAGGTCTATCCGTTCATTCCCTTTCCATTAAAGAACTGAGCGATACGAGTGCCTTATCCCTACTGAGAACCTTAGTTGGAGCCGACCGCATTGATGCTCAGCTCGACGATGCCCAAGCCTTATGTGAATGGGTGGGTAAATTGCCCTTGGGACTAGAGTTAGTGGGACGGTATCTAGCCAGAAAGCCAGACTGGTCCCTCCAAAAGCTGATCAAGCGACTTGACTCCAAGCGACTGGAAGCCAAAGCCCTGACGACTCCAGCATCAGGAATGACCGCACAGTTTGGGGTCGCTGCTGCGTTGGAATTAAGCTGGGTAGAGCTGAATGAGGCAGAGCAGGAACTGGCTTGCTTTTTGGGGATGTTTGCGGTTGCTCCTATTCCTTGGACTTTGGTTGAAGGATGTCTATCCGAACAGGATAAGGATGACTTAGAAGACATCAGAGATGAAGGTTTGAAAGATAGGAACCTACTCAAACGAATAGAACAGAGTACCTACCAACTCCATCAAATTGTTCAGGAGTTCTTTCGGATTAAGTTGAATGAGGATTCCGAACAGGGGAAATCCCTCAAAGCCGATTATTGCAGAGGAATGGTTGCAGTTGCTCAGGGTATTGATGACAGTCCAACGCTTGATGTGATTGCCCAGATGAGTGCCAGCATTCCCCATCTAGAGGAACTGATCAACCAGTGGATTGACCACCTCGGTGATGATCAATTGATTTGGCCCTATGTCGGTATTGGTCGATTTTATGAAGGGCAAGGGAACTATGCATTGGCTTTACCTTGGAGACAAAAATGCCTGGAACAGACTCAACAAAGATTGGGCACCGAACACCCCGATGTCGCTCTTAGCCTCAATAACCTGGCATTACTCTACGACAACCAAGGACGGTATGAGGAGGCAGAACCCCTCTATACACAAGCTTTACAGATGACACAGAAGCTCTTGGGCAACGAACACCTCTCTGTCGCTCTTAGCCTCAATAACCTGGCAGGACTCTACGAGAACCAAGGACGGTATGAGGAGGCAGAACCCCTCTATACACAAGCCCTACAAATGAAAAAGAAGCTCTTGGGCAATGAACACCTCTCTGTCGCTCTTAGCCTCAATAACCTGGCAGGACTCTACGAGAACCAAGGACGGTATGAGGAGGCAGAACCCCTCTATACACAAGCCCTACAAATGAAAAAGAAGCTCTTGGGCAATGAACACCCCTCTGTCGCAACTAGCCTCAATAACCTGGCAGCACTCTACAAAAACCAAGGACGGTATGAGGAGGCAGAACCCCTCTATAAACAAGCCCTACAGATGAGACAGAAGCTCTTGGGCAATGAACACCCCGATGTCGCTGGTAGCCTCAATAACCTGGCAGCACTCTACGACAACCAAGGACGGTATGAGGAGGCAGAACCCCTCTATACACAAGCCTTACAAATGACACAGAAGCTATTGGGCAATGAACACCCCTATGTCGCTCTTAGCCTCAATAACCTGGCAGCACTCTACAAAAACCAAGGACGGTATGAGGAGGCAGAACCCCTCTATACACAAGCCTTACAAATGACACAGAAGCTATTGGGCAATGAACACCCCTATGTCGCTCTTAGCCTCAATAACCTGGCATTACTCTACAAAAACCAAGGACGGTATGAGGAGGCCAAATCTTATTTAAAGCAAGCACTAAAGATAGTAGAGGTCGTCTTGGGTCCAGAGCATCCTTCTACTCGGACCATGCAAAATAACTTAGAGTCCATCCCCTAGAAAGCCACCAACCAAGACCAAATCAATCAAAGTCAGTCCTGGCAAGAACTTCATGTTGTTAGTCGAGATCGCAAACGTACAGCAATCGCCACCTATATAGAGTTGTATGGCATACCGATAGCTATTCTCGTGCTTTTATAGCACTACGAAACTGTGTTAGTACTATAAATAGAAGCTATCACTGCAGAAGTATGCCAGCCCCCTATAGTTATGACCTTCGCTGCAAAGCGATTGCTGCGGTCAAGAATGGAGAACGGAAAGTCGACGTATGCCGGATGTTAAACATCAGTCGGAACACCTTGCACTTATGGATAGCGCGAGAGGAATCGACCGGTGATTGTCAGGCCATTACCCACTACCAGCAAGGAGCTCGCCACAAAATTACAGATTGGGAGCGCTTTCGTGAATTTGCTCAAGAGCATGGGGGAAAGACTCAGGCCCAAATGGCTAAATTATGGGGTGATAATGTCACCCAGCAAAATATCAGTGATGCCTTGAAGAAATTAGGCTTGAGTCGAAAAAAAAGACCTATGGCTATCGAGAACGGGATGAAACGCAACGCCAAGCCTTTATAGAGCGGTTACAGACCAAACATCCTCACCAGATAGTCTATGTGGATGAAGCAGGTATCGATAATCGAGCGGATTATCCCTATGGATATTGCCCCATTGGTCAACGATTCTATGACCTTAAATCAGGCAAGCGGACAGAGCGAGTCAGTTTCATTGCTGCGCTCAAAGAGCGACAGTTATTTGCCCCGATGACTTTCGAAGGGTCTTGCAATCGTTTGTTATTTGAGGCGTGGTTACAGCAGAGTCTCCTGCCCCAGCTGCACCCTGGCGATATTATCGTGATTGATAATGCCAGTTTTCACCATGGACAAAGTATCGAAGAAATCGTAGCTGAAGCAGGGTGTGAGATTTGGTATCTACCGAGCTATTCTCCTGATCTCAACAAAATTGAGCGATGGTGGTTTGTATTCAAAAACTGGATGAAGCAGCGATGGGATGAGTTTGACACTTTTCGTGATTGTGTAGATGCTGCCTTTAAGGAGTGTACTAACGTATTCCCGTAGTGCTATATTCTTCATCAGGATAGGGAGTTTTATCTTCCAGCATGAAAAGACGATTTTTTACTTTTTGCATCCTCGACTGATAAGAATCCAAAGGCATACTTAATTGGAGATGCTAAGAAAAATGCCAGACATATAGAATCTAGACAAGGAAAGAGAGGGAATCAGTTTCGAGCAATTATTGGATATGCAGATCTAGAAAATAAACACCAATATATTCCTGTCGCAACCTATATAACAATATTTGACAACCAAAAAAATGAAGAAAAACTAAAGGAGCGAGCTAACAAAAAAGGGGTTCACTTATTTGTCGTTAGTTTCTTCCCAGAACGATAAGCAAATTTTTATTATGTCAGAAAAGATAAATCCTGAATGGCTTAACTTGAGGAATGCGATTAAAAGTAATCAAATAGATAAATTCACCGCTATATTTTGCAAAAAAAAATGGAGTGAGCATGATCTAGTACATGCTTTAGTACTCGCCTCAAAATATGAGTCTCTAGAAATACTACTAACACTTATAAAATATGGTGCAGATATAAATCTTACTGTTGGGGAGGAAACAGCACTAGCTACTGCAGTAGATGAAGGTAATTATGAAATCGCTTCTATTCTTCTGGATGCTGGTGCTAATCCTTCACTTCCAATCAATAGTGAGGTTCATCCTCCATTATTTATTGCTGCTAACAATGGGGATTTAGACATAGTTAAACTCCTAGTCAATGCTGGTGCAAATGTCAACCAGACTATATGTGGAGAACCTCCGATTATTAATGCTGCCTTGTCAGGTCATCAAAATATATATAACTTCTTATTACCCATGACACAATCAGAATTATTGGGTGATGCGGAGTATTTCTTGCAGAAAGGGATTCGACAGAATTTTAGAGATGAAAATATCAATCCTATAATGGAAAATGCTTATGATGTAGTGCGTAAGGGCAGTATTGGTGAGGTCAAAAAACTTTTAACTGGAAACATCCCAATTAATGATTTTACTCAATATGGATCAACATTATTAAATAGTGCTGTTATTAGAAGACCAGTAGAGTCTCGACTACCAGTTACTCTTGCTTTACTTGAATCTGGAGCCGATCCAAATTTAGCTGATGACTATGATGATATGACACCTATTATGCGAACTAGGCAGATTGAAATTATTTCTACTTTGATAAATTTTGGTGCGGATGTCAATGCAATGACTCATGACAAGACAACTGCTTTAATTGAAGCTTCTAAGTATCGCCATTCCCTCGCTGTCAAAGTTCTTTTAGAGTCGGGTGCGGACCCGAAGCATAAAGATTCAGCAAATATGAATGCAATGGACTACGCTCTGGAGAATCAGCATTCAGATATCATTCTTTTCTTTAAAGAATCAGCATAGTTGGGGGAGAGTGATTAAACCGGGGGAAAATATATAGGGGTATGACAACGATTCCTCGGATAGGAAATTGTCAGCTTTGAGTAGTCAAAATTGAGGGATTTGCATCCATCTGATAGGCTGATTGCTTACCCTAAGCTAACCCCCGTCTACCTTCCATGGATTGTCCTCACTGCCACTCAACCCGAGTCTCTTTTCTTCAGCGTAAAACGAACCTCGGGTATGACATGTTCCGCTGTAAGCAATGCCGCCGCACTTACAATGAACGCACAGGCACTCCCTTCAATTTTATTGCAGTCCCCACAGACATAGTATTCCAGGCACTCCTACTCCGAGTACGCTACAAACTCAGCTACCGAGATGTGGCCGAGTACTTCTTGATCCGTGGCTTTACATTTACCCATGAAACCGTGCGAGATTGGGAAGCAAAGTTCTTGCCTCACTTTAGTGAACAGATTCGGACTAAACGGCCTCAAACGACCGAAGCTGCGTTTTGGGGCAGCTTAAACCTAAAAGTCATGAATAGCAACGGTTTCAGATACTCTCATTAAATGTTGCTTATTGAAAATCTAGTCAGCTCGCAAACGCTGTAACGCCAGAAATTGGTTCAGTGCCATAGTGCATTTATACTAAATTGCCCCATATCGCAGCTTCCGTTGTTTTAGGCCTCTTAGGGCCGCTGATGTCACTATTCTCCTCGACGTCAGCAGGTTGACGTCATACAGCAGGTGCGCACGCAGAAATTGGAGGTACCTCTTCCGAAGTAGGCCTGGACTGCCCGATAGATGCCCTGAAATATTGATAGTCCCTCGACTCTGCCAAATTATCTGGCAGTTCCCGAGCAATGTTTTGCCTCAGCTTTTTAATGAAGTTAATAATAGCGACGCTTGTTTTTTCCACGTCCGAAATACGGAAGAACGTCAGGCAGCACTTCAATACCTCGGAATCGAAGAGAGGACAACGCCTGGCTGATTGCCATATTTCCCTTCTGAACTCACTTTTCAGGGCTGAACTATACACCGCCTAACAAATCGATGCAGTCGGACATTTGAGCTTGTTCGTTGGCCATAACCAGAAAAGCATAATGTTGCCGGAGCGGCAAAGTTATGGTGTGTACGACATTACAGAGTCGGGCCTGGGAAGACCATTATTTCGTGTAATTTTTCGTGTAATACAGATTTTGGTATAAAATCTGGAATTAAAATCTCCGATCTAATATAGTGATCTGCAAGTGCTGATTCAGTGGTGTAATTTATGTCGCGTTTCTCTCAAACTTCCGACATCCCGCCTGTGCGTCTCATTGAGTTTGAAAAGGGAAAATCAGAGGAGAGCAGGACCCCGATTCCGGTGAAGCCAGCGGTGGTGAATCTGAGATCGCAACGAATCGAACAGTTCCTCACCCTGAAGAATCTGGCGGCCAACACCCAGCGAAACTATGAACGTCATTTGAGGCAGTTCAGTTTGTGGGTGAATAAGGACTGGCATCAGATTACCATGAACGATCTGAAGCGCTACAAGACTTATCTGGAGTCGGGTCGGGAGTTGAAGCAGGGGTCAGTGGGGGCTGTCCTGATTGCGATCAAGAGCTTCTTCTCTTGGTTGATCAAGGCTGGGTATATCGAGGATGACCCCAGTGCAGCGATTAGTATTCCCGTGACCCCAGAGACTGAGGGAAAGAACCTGGAACTGTTTCAGGTGGAGGCCCTGTTTGAAGCGTTGGTAGGTCGGAGTACTGAGATCCGGGACCGAGCCATTCTCTGTTTGATGATCTATGCCGGGTTAAGAGCTGAGGAAATCTCTCTGCTGAATGCCGGGGATTATAACGGGGTGGAGATCACAATTCGGCAGGCCAAGCATGGGTCCGTGGGTAAGGTGCCAGTCGATGATCTAACGGATGAAGCCCTAAGAGCAAATCTCCAAATTCGGATGAAGGACTGCGAGGGAGGGATGGCAGCGGATGATCCGATGTTTGCCTCTACGAGTCATCGAAATAAGGGGCAGCGGTTGGGGTATGAGGGCATCTATAAGCTGGTCAAGGCTTTGGCTCAGGATGCTGGCTGGCCTGATATTCATCCCCATAAAGGACGACATACCTATGCCAGTCAGTTGATTGAGAATGGCATGGATGCTTACCTGGCGATGACATTGATGCGGCAGCGATCTGTGAAGGCATTCGAGGTCTATTCCCAGAAGGTCAGGTATCGGACGGCTAAAGGAGTATTTCTGGAAAACAAAGGGGAGATGGAGCGACAGCCCATGTCTTTGGAAGAGCTGGTTGAATTTAGCGAGGTGCCAGTGGTAGAAAAGGCGATTGAGCTCAAAGTTGTCACTGAGGAGCCTGCGAACTGGCCCAAGATTACTGCGGTGGATCTGCCCTTGAATGCGGTTCAGGTGAGGCTGACGGTTGAGGTTTCAGGGAAGAAAAAGGCCAAGGTTAGAAAGGAGATCGAGGAGCGGGTGCTGAGTCAGTTTCAGATGGTCAAACCCAAGCCGAGAGGGAATGAGTATGAGCTGACGGTTGTTGGGGAAGACAATGAATTGTCAGCGATTCTCTCGCAGATGGAGTGGGATATAACTCTGCTGGCGGAGTTGGATGATTGCTCAGTGAAAGTCAAGTGGCTCAAGGAAGTCCCTGGGTCAAGGGATGCCATTTCATGATGCCCCAGTGGAGTGTTCCTCTAACCAGGTTATGAGATCAGCAGTTTTCGTAAAGTCGAGCAAGGCTTCGCCCAAGGTTTCGAGTTGGTCAAGGGAGAGAGATTGAATCTGAGATCGCGTCTCTGACGGAATGTCACCAATGCGTCGGGTGAGCAGGCGGAGGACAAGCGATTGGGCTTCTTCAAGCTTACCTTTGGTAATGCCAGTCTGTTCGAATTCCTCTTTCCACTCTTGATAGATAACTGACTGTTGCATAATCTCTTTCCGCAGAACTTGATTAATGACGTCCCTCTCCAATGTTAACCCAGCTAGGATTCCGGTTGAAGCTGCGACATTACTTTGAGCCCGTATTTCTGGAACTGCATCAATACGTTCAGCCACCTGTCGCAAAGTTTGAGCTTGATCTGGGGTATTGGTTAAAACCGCCAATGGAAGCAACCCCGTCGATTCCAGAAAGAGTTCTGTTGGTTGCTCCCAAAGGCGGATTACCTCAAATTCATGGCGAGTTCCCGGAATCTCAAAGGCTGTCTGGTAAACATAATAGGATTGGGATGGCGTCAAATATATCACCACCTGTTTCATTTGCTTCTGGGGAAAGCGACGATAGACTCGCAGACGATAATCAGCCATCCTGTAAGGCATATTTGGATCCGGTTTAGTCTGAAACTCAACATGCAAAATATATTCATCAGAAGCTAGAAGAATTAAGGCATCGGCTCGGATTGGTTCGAGTGATAGTTCTGAGGGACTGAGTTCAGTGAGCGGAATGGGTTCACCGAGTAGCCAAGAGGCAAAATCACTGGAAAAGCTTTCTGCAAGGAACTTACAGGTGGAATCGAACATGCAGGAATTATATCAGTCTCTGGAGGATGTTCTCTTTGGGTAGGCTGTCCTTAGCTATAGATCTACAGATAAAGATCCGTGATTAGCTAGGCAGCTTGTGTACCCAAGGTTTTGCAATATTTGCCCATTAAGACAGTAATTTCATTGGGAGTCTGACTAAAGTACAGTAGCCCCTCATCGACCTGCTGAACTAAGTCATCAAATTGCTTGAAGAACCGTAGGTGTGTGCTGCGTTTTTTGAGTTTCTTCCACAAGAATTCAATTGGGTTGAAGTCAGGAGAATATGTGGGTAATTGGAAAGGAGTAAGGCGAGCGGATTGCTGGTCAAAGAACTGCTTAGTTGCTTTACTGGTGTGATATCTAGCCCCGTCCTGAATGAGAATAATATGCTTGTGAGTCTGCTGGAGTACTTGAGTTAGAAAAGCAGTATACCCTTCAGAATTGAAGCGTCCCGTCTGACCTTGATAGAAGAACTGACCAGAATGATAATCAATTAATCCAAACACCTTGTAAGCCTTCCGTTTACCACTGGTGGGCAATGTTGGCTGGTCTCCACGAAGACTCCAGGTGTAGCTTAACGACCCCCACTGCGCAAAACTGGCCTCATCCCCAAATAAAATTAGGGCATCTTTGGCTGCTGATAAACGCAAAATCTCAGGCCATTTGTGTGTCATCCATTCTTGTCGCTTGGCTTCATTGAGATGAGCTGCAACAAACCGTGCTCTTTGAAATGAAAAGCCTAAGTTCCTCAGTAGAGTACTCACATAATGGGATGATAGGAAACATTGAAGCGTTTCGCAATCAGGTCTTGAACCATTAATGCACTCCAACAACCACACTCGTATCCAGCTTTGAGCGGACCTGCTTTAATCCATGACTTGAGCTGTTGTCGTTGCCGTGGAGTGAGTTTGCTGCGACGTCCTTGAGACGCTTTGTATCTAAAGCTAGCGATACCTCGTTTTAGAAATGCATGCAGATAATCCCTGATCGTTTGTTCGCCTAGTGCCAATGTTTCAGCTACCTGTGCCACTGAACCACCTTGACCAAGCTGCAATAAAGCACTAATACGTTTGACCAGACGTAAATTCTGACTCCCGTATGCCTGGCGCAGTTTAGCTTCAATCTTTTTGCGTGTTGATTGGGTAAAGCGCAGTTTGAATTGTGCGAGCATACTGGATGACCTCTGATAATCTTGAAATCCTTGCCAGAGCTAAGAGTATCAGGAGCTAGTTACTATATTTAATGAAGATGTAGTGTCGCTAAAACCACGGATGCTTTTCTGAAGATCTATAGACAAACCCGTCCAGCGCTCAGAGTTGAGAACATGACTTTAGCTCAGTCGATAATTTGAATCTGGTAGCTGTAACCTTGCTCCGTCAAAAATAATTGTCGATGTCGAGCAAAATCCTCTTCGCAGGTCTGTAATGAGACGAGACTATAAAACTGTGCAGGGTGACCATCTGCCTTGGGGCGGAGAATTCTGCCCAATCGCTGAGCTTCTTCCTGACGCGAACCATATTTACCTGAGACCTGAATTAAAACATCAGCATCGGGTAAGTCCAACGCAAAATTTCCTACTCTGGATAGTACGAGTCCCTGAAATTTCCCTTGGCGAAATTCTCCATAAAGCCGTTCCCGTTCCTTTTGAGCAGTTTTCCCAGTAATTAACGGCAAGTCTATCAATTCAGCGATCGCTTGGAGCTGGGAAATATACTCACCAATAATCAAAATTCGATGCCCGCTCTCTTGCTGCAATAGCTCCTCTATGACCTTCAGCTTGCGTGGATTCTCCGCTGCGACCCGAAATTGCTGTCGGCGAGGAGTCAGGGCATATTCCATTTGCCGTTCTGGGTCTTGGCCAATCCTGATTTCAGTACATTCTGCAGTGGCGATAAAGCCTTGCCCTTCCAACTCTCGCCAAGGGACGTCATAGCGTTTAGGGCCGATCAGTGCAAACACATCCCCCTCACGGCCATCTTCACGGATTAGCGTTGCGGTTAGTCCCAAGCGGCGGCGAGCCTGTAACTCAGCCGTAACTCGAAAGATAGGAGCAGGGAGCAGATGGACTTCATCATAGATGACCAGTCCCCAAGCATGAGCATTAAACAGCTTAAAGTGTGGAAACTCAGATTCGGGTGAAGGTCGATAGGTGAGAATTTGGTAGGTTGCCAGGGTAACTGGGCCGGTTGATTTTTGCTCACCACTGTATTCAGCAATGGCATCTTCAGGCAGGTTAGTTTTATCTAATAACTCCCGCTGCCACTGGCGGACGGAGGTCAGATTGCTGGTAAGAATGAGGGTATGTTCTTGGACTGCAGCCATAACGGCCATCCCCACCATTGTTTTGCCCGCTCCACAGGGCAAAACAATCACCCCACTCCCACCTTGAGTACTTCCCGCTTGATAAAACATATCTGCAGCGTCTTGTTGATAGGGTCGCAGGTGAAACGATGAACCAGTTCGAGTTTGTTGGAGCAGCTGGAGCGATAAAGCCTCCCCATCCACGTATCCTGCAAGGTCCTCAGCTGGGTAGCCTGCTGTCAGCAAGGCTTGTTTCAGAAGTCCTCGATGACTGTAGTCAACCTGAAAGGAGCGGTTAGACTTTTGTACCCCTAACAGTGGAGAGACCTGCTCGTCTCTGCGTAAGAGTTCGACTAAAGGTAGGGTGGCAATCGTCAGCAACAACTGGAGCCCATCTTTTTCAATCACGGTTAATCCATACCGCTGTCCCAATGCCTCAATTTCTTGAGCCACGGCATCTGGCATGGGATATTTTGCATGCTGTTTGAGTGCTCCAATCATCTCTGATATGGGCATCCCAGCAGCCCGAGCATTCCAAATGCTGAGGGGGGTCAGTTGATAGGTATGGATATGTTCGGGGCTTTTGACTAATTCCGCAAAAGGGGAGATCGCTTCCCGAGCAGCATCAGCAGTGGGAGCATGCACCTCCAAGAGTACGGAGCGATCACTCTGAATGATTAAGGCATTTTCAGCAATGTAGGTCATTTTCTAGGAGAGGGAGATGCTATAACCGAGTTTTCGTAAGGCATTGCGAAATTTTGTCTCTCCATCTGTGGGCACCACTAGATGACGGTCGCCTGCTAAAAAACAGAATTTCTTGGTACGGGAATCGTTGGCAATCAGGGTGGCAAGCATGGGGTCATTGCATTCAATCAGCCGAGCGGTCCCCTGATCGACTAAGCTCTGACTCCGAGTTTCTAAATCTGCTATAAACTGCTCGACCGTGTTCGGCAATGGATCTAGACTGCCTTTTTCCAGAAATTGCTGCAGGTCTTTGAGGCCATGGCCAGAGGCAAGAGAACTCAAGGCTTGCTCCCGATTCAGCTTCCAGACAACATCAGACTCCTGTTTGGCATACAGTTCTAACACTAGGGTCTCAGCACTAGTAAGGGGTTGACCCGTCACGATCACGTCTAGATTGGGTAGAACTCGGAGGGTCGATTCCACGGCCACTGCAGTAGGAGTGTATTGAGTAACTGATCCCAAACAGTAAGCCCCTAAGGCGTTTACCCGAAAACAGACTAAACCGTCATATCGACTCACAAACGCCAAGTTGTCTGCTCCCCAGTAATCATTCACCTCCTCCACTTCTCCGTCATAGGGAGAAACATAACCGACATCAATGAGGCCAAGGGTAGCAGCATATTCCAACAAGAAGCACCGCAAATAGCATGACTGCAAAATGCTCCAGTCCGACCCAGCATCGTATAAGTCACCATAACCAGATTCAAGAAAGTAGAGGTTTTCTGGATTTCGACTCACAACAAAGGTCTGATGGGTCGCAATCATATACCGTCTAAAGTCTGATACATCGATCCATTCCATGACTGGACAACCCTGAAGGGCGGCCAAGATAACTGACCGGCGATTGGGTGGAGATGTCAATCCTCGTTTCCCTTTTCCGGTTTGGCCTTTAATTTGATCAATACGACGCAATTCATCAAACTGTCGAGTCTTGAGCCATTTTTTCCAGGCGATCTGAAGCGTTTTAGCCGGGTCTGTGCCTAATGCTTTTTGACCGGCAGGGGTGAGTTCTAATTTCTTGCCAGATAGAGAAGCAAGTCCAGTGGCTTGGACAATGAGGGGCCAAGCGAGAGATTTGATGGGGCCAATCGGGTGATTTTCCTGCCAGTCCTCAGTCGGGACAAATTCGTCATAATAGTCCCCACCTTGAAGGTGGGGTGATATTGTTTTGATCGTTGCAGCAGAGGGGAGGTAGGTCTTGTCACTCACGGCAACTTTGCCCAGGTTGATCAGACGAAGGATGGCCAGAAGATCCTGATGGGCGACTCGTTCTGTTTCAACATGAGTAATCGGTAAATGCTCGGTGATAATTTGTTCGGTTCTAGATTGATAGTCATACAAGATTCGCTCCATCGCCCAAAGGGTGGGCTTTTCCTTTGATGTCTTTAGGGTTAACTTCTTAGGTTGAGGAACGAATTGTTGGAGTTCCAGATGGAGATCACCAGGGAGAGTTATACCCGGTTCAGAAGAATACCGATTGCTGGTATAGAAGAACAATCCTAAAGCGGAGGGAGTATGAAAGTACCCATATTTTCGCTCTCCCCAATGTGGATGGCTACCATACTTGGCCTCGAACGGAAGGGCTTGAAACTGACCATCTATTGAATAAGTCGCTTCTGCTACGGCAGCTTGCTGAACCGGGTCAAGTGTGTTCCAAATGGCTCTTAGCTTCTTCCCTTGCAGATGAGTTGCAATTTCTTTAACGAGGTCATTCTTCCGAGTCAATTTGTGACTTATAGGTAACAAATTGAGCAACTTTTTCAAATAGTCAACGTTACGCTGACTGAGTGCTTCGGTGACGGTTGAAAATTGCTCGTAGGAAGAATAGGCCATCGCTGTTAGTGCTTGGTCAAAGTGATAAGGGTAGGCTTGGTGTCTCTAGACTCCTCCATAGTTTGACAGTCAAACACCTAATACTACAAGAGAATTAAAGGCATGTTAGCTCAATAATCTGTAACGCTTCCAGATCAGGCAAACAGAACCACCAACAAACAGCAGATTTCTCAACGTCATTCCTGGAAAGAATTTCAGCGTCGAGTCTGAAATGGATCATTTTTCGTGTAATACAGATAATGATTTGTTGAATCTCAATTAATCGTGCCGCCCCAAAAATTGGCAAAGTCTTGCCGCCGACATTTCCGAGTAAGCGATCGCCCACGCCCACGCTCTCGCAAAGTTTGCCTTGGACAAGCAACTTATTGCAGATGTTGATCTTCAATGGAAGCGGAACAGATTATTATGTTGTCGATAAGAGTATATTAATTGGGCATATTTGTACGAATTCACAGGCTTGTAGCACTTTAGCTTTGAGGCTAGCACAATGATCTGTTCCTCTTCCACCCTGGCTTTGAACCTGGCCGACTTCTAAAACAAACGAATGATATTAGATACAAATGTGCTAATTGATGAGATTGGTATTAATCCTCCTATAGTTATAGAAACGCGCCTCGCTCCATAAGATGCATCTTTTGTAGAACTCGCTCTAGTAAAAGGACTTCCTGAATTTGGAGATGAGTTTTCAACCTCTGAAAATGAAGATGCCGTAGTATAAATTTCCTCAATATCTATATTGAAGTAGGTGAGTCCAAATCCTCCAGAGATAACTTCTTGATCCCGCTCGAGGATGTCCACAATCACATCCTCGTCAAATAGTTTAGTTGAAATGACTTTAGATGGTTGAGTGTGAGAAAAGTGAGACATAATATTCCTCCTTATAGGAGCTAATGAATTAAAAATTTCAGATGTTCCCCAGGCAATTTAGACAAAGTCTTAAAATCACCTTCTAATTTGACTTGACCTTTATCTATGAGAACAAGCCACTCAGCTCGCTGAATGGTACTAGGTCGATGGGAAATCATGATTGTGGTTTTTCCTTTTCGATGTTGCAAGAGTTTATCCAATAATTCTGCTTCACTAACTGGATCTAAACCTGCTGTAGCTTCATCTAGGATAAGAATGGGAGGATTATTGACAATGGCACGAGCGATAGCCAAGCGTTGTCGCTGTCCACCCGATAAATTAGCGCCAAACTCTCCCAATACGGTTTGATAGGTATTGGGTAATTCACTAATAAAGCTATCTGCATCAGCGATCTGGCAAGCCTTGATAATATCTTCAAAGGAAAGCTGTGGATTACCCAGGTGAAAGTTTTCAATAATTGAACGGCTCCAAAAATGAGGTTCCTGGGGAACAAACGATACTTGCTGTCTGAGTGATTCCAGCGATAGATCTTTCAAGTTAAATGGACCAATGCGCACAGTGCCTGATTGAGGCTGATACAGTCCTGAGATTACCTTGGCTAGAGTACTTTTACCACAGCCTGACTTCCCAATGACCACAGTTACTTTTCCTCCAGGTAACTTCAAAGAAAAATCATCCAGTAAGGTGACTCGACCCGTATGATGAAAATTCAACTGTTTGCAAGTAATATCGTACTCGCTAGAGAGTTGGACGAGGGGCTTCTTGGCTTCGCCAATAGATTCCGGTGTTGCATCAATGACTTCTAAGATACGTCCAATTGCAGTCTGGGCACGAAAATATTCATCTGTTAAGCTAATCACGACTGACATAAGTGCCAGAAGATTGCCTTGCATAGTGTTGAAAGCCAGCAGTTGCCCAATGCTAATTTCTTCCTTGATCACCAACAAGCTGCCCGTTGTTAAGAGGGCAACACTGCCGATACCTGATATAAACTGAGTGAAGGTGCCATTTAGAATACTGATTTGAATCGTACTAAAGGTTAAATTTGTGAGACGACCAAATCTTGACTGAAACTCTTCCCAAAATTGGGGAGCAGAGTTTGTTGTTTTTAGCACTAGTGCACCTTTAAAGGTTTCCACTAAGATTCCTTGGTTTTCTGAAGATAAAATCAATAAATCACGGGTCTTCTGCCGCAAAGTGGGTAAAAAAGGTAATGTTGACAAAGCCATAATTAATGCGACAACAGCAGCTACTAGGGTCAAGCTGGCACTGTAAAATAGCATAAATCCTAGAGAAATAATGGCGACAAATACTTGGCTAGGAACTTGAACAACAATTTGCGAAACGAGCTGATTAATTTCATTGATATCGCGCAAACGGCTGACAATTTCGCCACTACGTCGGGCTTCATAGTAACCCAAAGGTAAAGATAGAATCTTACGACCAAATTCTAGGACGAGTCCTAACTGCAACCTTTGACTGAAGTGGGCAATTAGATTCGACTGCATGAGCCGAAGGCTACTACTGAAAACTTGCGAAATAACCACACCCACAACAACTACCGTTAGAAGTTCCAAGTCCTGACGAACCAAGACATCATCTGTCAGAATCTGAATAAGGAATGGACTGGATAATGCTAATAAACCTAAGACAATATTAATGAGAAGTGCTTGGCTTAAAATATTTCGATAAGGCCAAATTCGTTTCAGAAATCTAGAAAAGCCGTCGGCCTGTACTTCATCTACATCATTAAGTCTCTCAAAATCAGGCTCTAGTAAGAGCATGATTCCATTCCAAGACTCCAAAAGCTCTCGTTTGGTGAGATAGCGAATTCCGATTCCTGGATCAGCGACGATATACTTATGACCACGTTTTCCATATAGAATAATCCAGTGATAGCCTTTCCAGTGGATAATGGCTGGCAGCAAGATTTCCTGCAACTGATCAACTAAGGCTTCTGATGCTTTAACAGATCGGGCATTAAAGCCTAACGACTCTGCTCCTCGTTTCAATCCCAAGAGAGTTGTTCCTAACTGTCCAGTGCCGACAACTTCTCGACTACGAGTGATGCTGAGTAAACGACCGTAATACTTACATATGGATGCTAAACAAGCTGCTCCACAGTCTTCTTCACTCCATTGTTTGATACATTGGTAGCTCTTGCGTGAGTTGAATATTGGATTATGAAGCATTAAAGCAGCCATAGATAGTGTGCCTTACTCCCTTCATGCCATAAGATCACTTATCTAAATATTGCTGAAATTCTTGTATATCAAGAATCTGCTCTCCAATCTTATGCATGGAAGGGAATAATTGTTTGCTAAAGCCTGATGATCATTCGTGAATAAGTTAGAAATTAGATATTAATCGTGCTTTTTTGAGGACAAACTGGAGGACGGTTTCTTGGCGAGAGATAATATCAGCTCGTCCTTCCATCCCGAATTGCAAACGACACCAGCGCTGTTGATTTCCCATATATAGAGACCGTGGCAGAACTATGACCTCATAAAAGGTTGGGCTAGCAGCAGGAGCCACAGTTTCACCTACTGAAATTGCATCAGGGGATACAGCCTTAACGGTTCCATGCAAGATTCCGTAGTCAGTATAGGGGCAGGCTGAGACTCGCATTTGCACAGCTTGTCCCTTTTTAACCTGATTAATATCCTGGGCACTCACTTTTACTTTGATAATTACTGGAGCTTTTCGGGGGGCAATTTGAGTGATCGCTGCCCCTTGTTGTACCACTTGTCCAGGATTACGAAGATTCAGTTGTAAAACGGTGCCATCGATAGGAGCTTGAATATGAGTTCCTCGTAGTTCACTATTAATTTGCTCTAGCTCCTTTTGAGTACGCTGCAACTGATTCTGAGATTCTATACGAGTTCGCATTAGCTGCTCTCTCTGTTGATTTAAGCCTGCGATAGTAACATTTCCTCTAGCTTTTTCTTGAGAGATTTGCTCTAACGCTTTGTTAATCGTGGCATTAGTAGGATTTAAGGCTACTTTGACTCGCTTTAATCTAGCAGCTGCAGCTTTTAAAGAAGCTCTTTTCTCTTGAACTTGCAGTTTAGCGATTGCACCCGATTTTTCCAGCTCTTTGAAGCGTTGATATGCTTCATCGGCTAAATCATAGCCTGCTTGAGTTTCTTCTAAGTCAGCTTCAGTACTAATCTGTAAATCCTTATAGCGACGCCAATTCTCAGCCAAATTAGCTTCAGCCGCCGCAATAGAACGTGTAACCAACCATGACTCAGCAATAATCTGATTATCTAAAGCTCTTAATTGAGCATTGATCTGATACCGTTGAAGGGTTATGGAGCGAATGTCACCTTGGAGCTGGCTTTTTCGATTTTGTAAGCTAGTGTCATCCAATCGTGCGATTATATCTCCCTTTTTGACGGCCTTGTTTTCCTCTACATTTATATTCGTAACCGTACCTTCAATACTACTTTGAACTATACTCAAGCCACCCGCAGGACGGATTTTTGCAGGTGCCTTAACGGTAATGCTGAATTTGATAACAGAGGATAGTGCTACAGCAATACCAAATACAAGAATAAGAATCATTCCACCCAGTGAGACCCATGGACTAATAGAGGGTAAAAATTCATCTTCCTGAACAAAATGTAGCTGCTCTGGCTGCAAAATACTCATGTGAATACAAAATTCCAGAAAAGTGTATTTATAAAACATTAAATTAGAGTAGCTATACTTTGCTGAGCAATTGCTGAAGCTGAATTATTTTCTCCAATCGCAAAAGCTAAATTTACTTGAACAGCATTATTGATAACAACATCAGTCGAGAAATCTTGTGTAGTAATATTTTCATTAAATGGTTTCTGGTTGATAAAAGGTTTAAAAAGATAGCTAAAATATGAGTTAATACTAGTATTAAATCCGCCAATTATACATTCTTGTTTTGTTTCATCTAAATCAGAAAACAGCTGAGATTTATGATTTCGAGACATCATCGAACTGACCTCATAACAGAACCTAAAAATAGATAATGGTATAAATATGATCATGGCAATAGTATTTGAACTCATTTATAGCTAAAGAAAAATGAATAGCTCTAGCTATGTCTACTTTTAATGCAGATGAGTTCTCGCTGATATAAGACAATTTTAAAATAAAAGTACATCCAAATATAGCGAGAACTAATATATAAACAAGTTATGTAATGATTGTTCTTGATTGACTTACTGATGAATTCGCTGAGCTATTTTCACCTACTTCTTTAACTTCATTTTTTTGAACATAAGTACTACCACCATTTCCAAATAATGAAGAGAGCACAGAATTTTTGGGAAATAGGTTGTCAAGATCTAAGTCATCGATCTGGATACTTCCCCCAGATATATATTCTTGCTGCTTCTCTCCTAAACTTATAAAAAGTTTTTCTTGTATAGGGTTATGAAACATGATGAGTTCACCTCAAAAAAATCTAAAGAGAGTTTGAAACACTTAAACTCTCTTTAGAAAAACTACCTTATTAGATCTCTTACAAAATTCTTTTTTTATGATCATAGGCTTGCCAAAATAAGTCTTTGCTGCTTTTCAGCATTTATATCTATGGACAAACCATTGATGATATAGATTTCAGAAAATTCTCCTAATATCTTGTGAGATGAATTTTGCAAGAGATCTATTAAGTATCTCTAGAAATTGCTCAACATTACTAGGAAAAAGATAAAACGGTAAGAGCTTGCTTCGCTGCAGCCCCTGATGAATTATTTTTACCAATTGATAGAGCTGCATTAGTTTGATAGGTATCATCAACATCAATATCTGTTGAGAAATCCTGCTCTAAATAATTACGACTAAATAGTTCAGGGCCAAAGGAACCCCCAGAAATTAACTCTTGTTGGTCATCATTCAGCTCTACAAATAAATTAGACATAGTTATGTGCCTCACTTGTATATATCATAGAAAAAACTTAAAGCTTAGGCTGAAAACTAGATAACGATTCATCTCTTCCTTGATGCCTATTACTAGGAAGAAAATGTCAGTCTATCTCTCACAGCTATCTTAGGAAAAAGATAAAACAGTAAGATCTTGCATAGCAAATGCATCTGACCTATTATTTTTACCAATTGATAGAGCTGCATTAGTTTGATAGGTATCATCAACATCAATATCTGTTGAGAAATCCTGCTCTAAATAATTACGACTAAATAGTTCAGGGCCAAAGGAACCCCCAGAAATTAACTCTTGTTGGTCATCATTCAGCTCTACAAATAAATTAGACATAGTTATGTGCCTCACTTGTATATATCATAGAAAAAACTTAAAGCTTAGGCTGAAAACTAGATAACGATTCATCTCTTCCTTGATGCCTATTACTAGGAAGAAAATGTCAGTCTATCTCTCACAGCTATCTTAGGAAAAAGATAAAACAGTAAGATCTTGCTTCGCTGCAGCCCCTGATGAATTATTTTTACCAATTGATAGAGCTGCATTAGTTTGATAGGTATCATCAACATCAATATCTGTTGAGAAGTCCTGCTCTAAATAATTATAACTAAATAGTTCAGGACCAAAGAAACCACCAGAAACTAGCTCTTGTTGGTTATCACTCAGTTCTACAAATAAATTAGACATAGTTATGTACCTCTAGAAAATGATAGCGAAACTAGTTTTATCTGAAATAAATCTAGCTTCTAAAACAGTTGATATCGAAAATATTTTAATTTGATGAACACTTGTAATCTGCTTTTTTGTTTATATCTCTACTAATAGTATCAAAACAAAATTATTGCAAGCATTATGTAAATATATTAATTTTAATAATCCAAGAAGTAAATAATTCATTTTCTATTTTTGGTCAACTATCAAATTTATTTATTTAATAAAATGCACTAAAAAATTAATAAGAATATCAAGTTATCCTGAACATGATAAGTTCCTTATTCTTAAGAGATAATATGGTTATAAGTTGACTTTATAGACCATATCTCTAGTAGATATTTTGCATGTCTGCTTAATTTAAATTTGAATCATAATAGAATATTTTGAATCTAAACTACAAGGATTAGAGTTTTCTGAATCTTTGTCTCAATCTACCAAAACTTAAGATTTTTCACAGCTAAAATTTTCTTAATCAAATCTATTAATACTCCAAAGAAGCATAAATACTTCGTACCATAGCGATATTTAGTTCTCTTGATAGGTGATAACAACTTCGGTACATAAATTTATCATCTACTAAGTTTTCTCATGATTTATTGATTCATATTTTCAATATCTAATCAAGTTCTCTAGAAGATATTGCCTTGTGGTATTTTTTTTCAGAAAAGATGAAATTCTCGTGGATTTTATCGTGGAGAGCAATCTGAACTCGCAGTCTTTCCTTAAGTAAGATGTTCTTGGTATTGAGCATCTTGAATTCTGTTCTTCAGTCGCTCGAATTTCTTAGCTCACAAAGTCATAGGCACGCATATTCAAGGAAATGCTAGCTAAACTAATTGTTGATACCCACGAACCAATCACCAGAACAAATAGCATAAAAAAGTGCAGTCACCTCTTATTTTAGAAAGCAATTTCAAGAAATATGTGACTAGGGATGTTGGTAGCAAAGGAACAATAATTTACGCTTAGAATCTAATCTAAATCTTCTGTTTCCATTAAATCTTTTTGGTAGAAGAAGTCTGAAACTCTTGCTATTCTATTCTTTTTTGTAGCAGTTAATCTTAAGTCTAATCAGTACAGTTGTTGAAGTGAAAAAGATGGCTTCTGTAACCTATTATATATCGAGCTTTTAGGCTTAGTATACGTTACTGCTCTATTGCTACTCAACTCCTAAATCATTTTCCAATAGAGAAAAATATATAAGGGAATAAAAGTAGAGCTGACAAACTAATGAAAACAAAGCGATCGCATTTCAGCCAATCGTCGAAGATATCGAACTAGATCTTCTCTTGGGAATGTCCAAGTGCAATTTTCATAGTAAATCTCCATATGAATTCAAAACTACATATAAACTATGAGAATTTTTAAGTTCCTCTGTGGTCTTTATTCTGCTAGTTGAGTGTTTTCTTGAATTCATCCAAACAAAAGCGAATTATCAAAGGTTTAGTTATTTTCAGTAACAACTGTATTAGCTCAAAAAATAAGCTTTACTGCAAGAACTAGAATGCTTAAAAACTAACCTCAGAAAAGTTCTAATTTATCTAACTAATTAGACAATGATTCATTCATAACAAGTGAGAAAAGTATGTTCTTTTGATAGCAGCACCCTTAGACTTGACAGTAACTTTAGTTCGGCAAAACTCGTTTTTTTAGCACTGAGAAGGCTTGCTTTTTTAACTTAGAGCAATGATGAAAAATTTAATACTGTGAGCGAGATTTAGTAAATATCAGCCTCCGATTTTATGCAAGATATAACTGCTCAACAATGTGGGCAAAATAGGTTGCTGTTGCCAAAGTCAACTTGTCTTCATAATGTATTTGAATAACAATGACAGTTAGCTATAAATACATTAAGGATGCTTATTAGACTAACTCTCATTCACTATGTATTTCTGCCATCATAGGTTTAAATATTGAGGAACTCGTGATGAGTGGTGGAACTCTGTTAGCTGACTGCCTGACAGATCTTCGCCTTCCCCTGCTCATAAAGCCTTGCACTGTAAAGAGCGGATGCGAGAGAACCAGATTTTGTTGTAGTGTTTCTTTTGAGCTTTTTTAGACGCAAAACACGGTTGTGGATCATGGCAGAGCAAGGGGACTGGCATCAACAACTCCCGTCCTTTATGGACGACTCCCTTGAGCCATCGCAATCCAATTTTGAGATAACTAATGCCTCGTCGCCAATGTGGGTCAACCTGTTGGCGCAGCCCTTTAATGTGAACAGCCATCCCATGAGTCGTGCTGAATAGCAGTGCCACAGCAGCAACCAGATAAAGTCTCTCCAATCCATCAGCACAACGAATTTTCGACTCTTCTAGCTCAAACACTCCAGACTTACTATCGAGAAATAATTCTTCGACCCGAAACCTCAAAGCGTATTGCCACAAGGTCTGTAGCGTGGGTGATTCATCTGTAATCACCGCCCATGGTTCTTTCACTCCTCGGATATTAGCCAACACCAGATTGCACCGATAGATGCCATCTTCCCAAAGCCCTACATTGCGGTAGAGGACTGCTGCTCCTTTGGATGGCCACAATTGTCGGACTTCTCTTGGACATTGACGTGGACCATGGAGAAGGACATCACAAGGGACACGCAGACAGTAATGCCAATGGCTCTGTTGTAACCAGCTCATCAGTTGATGGTTCGCAAACCCACGATCTGCTAACACCATGACATCTGGATGCTGCCGCAATAACCAACGGGCCTGGCGCAATAGCGGTTGATATTCCTCAAAAGCGACAGCTGCACTCTTGTGCTCTAATACTTTCCACAACAACGGTACTGCTCTGCCACAGCAGACGACGGATAGATGAATCATGCAATATTCATTCCATAACACCGTTGTATCCATTGCCAGGTATAGACGATGAGAGTGCCAGTTCTTAAGGGCTAGCAGGACTAGAGGTACATATAGCTTGTTAATATCAATGCGTTGATTGGCTATAAATCGTTGCCACCGACGCTCGACACTTTGGGCTTTTCTGGCTCGGCAGGGAACATAGGATTCCCAGGCAGATAAGCTTAAGCGTTCACTACAGATTAACGCGCTTACCATCCAGCCCAGAGCAATGAGATGGCGCAAATCTCGATAATGGCTGTGTTGACGTAAAAAGGAAAACAGTTGACGATAAATTTGGGTGGGGCCTGACATTTGAATAACGCTGATTTGTGATTAAATCTAGCCTCACATGTCTCTCCACTCTTTTCTCATAAACTATGTAAATAAAGGCTTTGACCTACTTCTGTCAGGCAATCAGCTCTGTTAGTTTTATAAAGGTATGGAGACGATTTCTAAAATTGAGCAACATGATATATTAAATCTCTCCTAAATAAGCGTTGTAGCATAGCGTTCCCAAAGTCTCTTGGGTTCTTGAATTAATCGAAAAAACCATTCAAGACCTATTTGCCTTATCCATCTCGGTGCCCGACGATGTAATCCGGCATAGACTGGAAAAGCCCCCCCTAATCCAATCATTACAGCTTCAATCTGATTTTTGTGGGCTGCCATCCAGTATTCTTGCTTAGGACAGCCCAGAGCAATCATCACCAATCCTGCTTCACTCGCATTTATCCGCTGAATCAAGGCCTGATCTTCTTCTGGAGTTAAAGGTTGAAAATGTAAAGGTTCCATTGCAGCAATGACTAAATCAGGAAACTCTTTCTCCAATCGAATTCTCATATTCTGGAGAATTGCAGATATCGAACCTAAGAAAAATACACTAATATTCTCCTCAGAAGCCTTCTGACAAAGGGTATACATCAGATCTAAGCCGGCTACACTATCTTGAGATTTTACTCCTATTAACTTCAGCATCAACGCCAGTAGCATTCCGTCTGGTGTCACCACATCTGCATTCTGCAACACTTCACAAAAGCTAGGTTTTTGATAGGCTTCCACCAGCATGTGGGTATTAGCAACACAGACAACCTTACTTTTACGTTCTCTAGACCAGCCTAAGATGACATTGATTAGGGCATCAAGCGGCGCAGCCGTGATTTGAGAACCAATAATATTCAAGCGAGGAGATTCATTTGCAACGGTGAATAACCTTAGAATAGATTTTCTAGTTAGCATTTGTATCGACTCCAGCCATACATAACTTGATAGCTTTCAAATGAGTTGATCACAAGATTTACCTTTAAATAAATAGGAATAAATTTGATTCAGAATTAACTTAAAGATACTTGTCCAGCCAGCAAAATAAGCTTTTTTATAAAATAGTGATTTAGCCAAAAAGTGTCTAGTAAGTCATGCTATTGAATCATTAAGGCATTGTTGTGTTGAGGCGTGATAGGAACTTCAAACCTAAACCTTGAAATTTTTTTAAGTATTTATGCTTAAAAATAGCTGGAGCATTCCAGTAAAGAGTCTCACAGATTTATCACTCCTTAAGAGAATAGTGCCAATCAATGATGATAAGTATTAAGAGCTAAATTAGTGATTTTAGTGTTACTAGTTATCGTTAAATTATAGACCTCAACGTCTTTTAAGTAAGTTGAGAGGCTTTTATTAAGCCTCTCAATACTCAACTCTACCTACTGAGCATTTCACAATTTTGCTAAGTTAATACTCGAAGTGTTACCAAGTAGACATACTGCCACGATTCGTCTAACGAGTTCCCTTGGGTTTTGCTTTATTCACTTTGAGATTACGTTTCATCACCTCGGTTCCATCCAGCGCTGTAATGGCAGCCTCTTCCTCGCTATTAGCTTTCATTTCCACAAAAGCGAAACCTCTGGGACGACTTGTTTCACGGTCTGTGGGAATATTGACCCTTGTTACCGTTCCATATTCTGAAAAGACAGTATTGACGTCTGCTTCAGTCATGTTAAAGGATAGGTTGCCCACATAAATTGACATAATTAATTTTCCCAAGATAAAAAGTGATTTTGTAAAGCATTGCTATATCTAGTCTTGAAGAATTTTACTCGTTCATCATTACTCACCTATCTAGGATGTTGAACTATGGTTAATTTCTTCTTCTGAAGATATAACTAAGTTGTGAGGAAATTGTGAGAATCAGTAGCTAATTTATCTATCTCTTAGGAAGGAGATCTTAGTTGAATGAACTTGTATCTAACCAGCCTTAATGCTCTGTATTGTGAATATTTCGTTCAAAACACTTTAATACATTAGCAAGGCTATACAATCCTTATTAAAAGATGCAAAGGAGTATCTACTGAAATCTATGAGGATTAATCAATAAACTCTTCGATCGTATTTATATACTTGGCTCTTAGATACACTCGAAAAATCTAATTTCTAACTTGAACTTCTTTCTAAGGCTTATATCTGCTTTCATTAAGATGTCCACTTAGCTATTCATAGTTATGCGGCAAGTCTCAGCATTTGCGTTAGATCAGGCGCTCGATCTCCTTTCACTTAGTGTTGCGCCACATACGCCTTTGCCTGAAGCGATTTGCCAAATGGGTCAGACCTCGATTTGTGGTCATCTCCCTGCAACAGAGGAGGCAGAGCTTCAGCATCCATTATTGGCTGAGCAGCATACTAGTTGTGTTCTCGTGTTGGACGATTCTCAGCTAGTCGGCATCCTGACTCAGCGGGATATCGTCAGATTGATCGCAGAACATCAATCTCTAGCTGAACTAGCCGTTGAGGATGTTATGTCTCAGCCAGTCATCACCTTGAAAGCAGAGGACAACCTGGATATCTTCTCGGTGTTAAATCTGATGCGCCATCATCAAATTCGCCATTTACCCATGGTGGATAATCAGGGGGAGATTCTAGGAGTACTGACACCGAGACGACTACGTAGTCTTCTAGAACCTGCTGATTTGATGAAAATGCGTCAAGTTCATGAAGTCATGACCTCGACTGTTATTCACGCTGTATCCACAGATCCTGTGCAGCAAATTATCCAGATGATGGTGGAGCATCAAGCCAGTTGTTTGGTGATTGTTGAAACCATCGCAGGACCGACTAAACCTCTCTGCCCATTGGGATTCTTACTGAGCGAGATATTATCAAGTGCCAGCAACAGGAGCTGAATTTGGAGCGTACTCAAGCCCAGGATGTGATGAGTACCCCCTCTTTCTTGTGAGCCGGAAGACTCACTGTGGACGGCACATATACGGATGGAGCACCATAAGGTACGACATCTCGTTGTGGCCGATCTTCAAGGGGAATTAAAGGGGATTGTTACACAGAGCCACCTCCTGCCGAGGGATCAAGAGGAGATTAGTGAGGTGCTGGAACTGCTGCAGCAACAGGTTCAAGATTTGCAAACAGAGTATGCCAAACTGCAGCAAAAGCGAACAGATGATTTAGTCCGGGAAGCCAATGTCCAAAAGGGCGTTAGAAAGCATCTTGACTCAAAACTTCGGGATGCCAATCAGCGCTTGACCTTTCACGTAGATAACTCTCCCCTTGCTGTCGTTGAGTGGGATTCTCAATTCCGAGTGCAGCGCTGGTCACAGCAGTCAGAGAATATCTTTGGTTGGAGTGCCTCAGAAGTCTTGGGTAAACACTGGACGGACTGGCATTTTGTGCTTGAAGCGGACTTAGAGGCGGTCATGGAAGTCACGGGTGAGCTATTGACAGGTCATGCGCCACGAAATATTAGCCAGAGCCGTAACTATACCAAAGAGGGCTTGGTCATTGATTGTGAATGGTATCACTCTGCTCTCCTAGACGACTCAGATAATCTCATCAGTATTTTATCGCTCGCTCAAGATGTGACTACTCGCAAGCAGCTGAAGAAAGCACAGCAGGTTAGCAAAGAACGCTTGCAGTTAGCACTTGAAGGCTCTGGGGATGGGCTGTGGGATTGGGATATCACCTCAGATGAGGTTTATTTAAGTCCCCAATGGTTAGCAATGCTGGGTTATGAAGTGAATGAACTCCCCGGACATGTCAGCACCTGGGAGAACCTGATCCATCCAAAAGATAAACCTTGGGTGATGGAACTTTTGGAGGCGCACCTTCAGGATGGAGAGGTTCCTTATACCTTTGACTATCGAATGCGGACCCAGTCAGGCGAATGGAAATGGATTGCCAATTATGGCAAAGTCGTGGTCCGCGATCCCGATGGCACACCACTAAGGATGTCAGGAACCCACAAAGATATTAGCGAGCGCAAAAAAATCGAGGAGACTTTATGGGAAAGTGAAGAACGTTATGCTTTGGCTGTCAGAGGGTCTCAAGATGGTTTGTGGGATTGGGATATCCACACAAACGCCGTCTACTTATCCCCTCGGTTCAAGGAAATCATGGGATATCAGGATCATGAGTTGGCTAGCGAGTTTAAAGCCTGGGAGTCACAGATACATCCAGAAGACCACGATCTGGTTCTAGCCAAGATTGAGGACCATCTTAAGTCTCATCTTCCTTACGATATTGAGTACCGTTTACGTACCAAACAAGGCGACTATCTCTGGGTTCATGCCCGAGGTCAAGCCATTTGGAACAAAGATGGAGTTCCTCTGCGCATGGCAGGATCCATCAGCGATATCAGCGAGCGCAAGCACACTGAAGTTGCTTTGCGGCGACAGGCATTAATCTTCCAGAGCATTAAGGATGGTGTGATTCTAACTGATTCAGCAGGTTGCATCATTGATTGGAATCCGGCAGCAGAAACGATATTCGGCTATACCAAAGCCGAGGTATTAGGCCAGACACCAGATATACTCCATCAACCTGGAGAATCTGTAACTCTAACTCAACAAATTATTGATGACATGAAACGTGAGGGGCAGTGGTCGGGTGAGATCGCCTTTGTTCGCAAAAATGGCACAATAGGCTTGTGCGAAACGGTTGTTGTCCCCCTCTTGGATCAGAACGGTCAGTTCGTGGCAACCATCGGACTCAACCATGACATCACTGAACGACAGAAGGCAGAAAAGCAAATTCATGAGCAGGCTGCTCTGCTGAATATCACTACAGATGCGACGATGGTCCGCAGTTTAGATCACAAAATCTTATTCTGGAATCAAGGGGCTGAAAGACTCTATGGATGGCAGGCAAAAGACGTCTTAGGGCGAAATGTCAATGACCTTTTGTACCCGGAATCTTTGACACAGCTTGAGGACATTCAGAATGCACTACGTGAGAACGGTACATGGCAGGGAGAGTTGCAGCAAGTAACCCATAGTGGCCAGGAGATAGTTGTGGATAGTCGCTGGACCTTAATGCAAGATGACAATAGACAGCCATCCTCAATCCTGGTTGTGAACACCGATATTACTGAGAAAAAACAATTGGAAGCGCAATATCTGCGTGCTCAGCGACTAGAGAGCATTGGCACTCTTGCTGGAGGTATTGCCCACGACCTTAACAATATTTTGACTCCAATTGTCGGTATTGCTGGACTGTTGCCGCTCAAAATCCCCCATCTTGATGAACAGAGCCAGCATCTCATTGAGATGATGCAGATCAGTGCCCATCGAGGAGCTGATTTAGTCCAGCAAGTCTTGTCCTTCTCGCGTGGAATCGAAAATAAACGCATAACATTGCAAGTCGGGCATCTGCTCTCAGAAGTCAAAGACTTTGCCGAAAAAACCTTTCCTAAGAACATCAAGCTGCACATCAATCTCCCTAGTGACCTAGGCATGGTCAGCGGTGATGCGACTCAATTACATCAGATGCTTATGAATCTCTGCGTCAATGCCCATGATTCTATGCCTCATGGAGGAACCCTAAGCTTCTCTGCTGAAAACTTTCTCATTGATGAGAACTACGCCCAAATGCTTCTAGAGGCCCAGGTCGGTCCTTATATAATTCTCTCAGTTGCAGATACTGGTGTTGGCATGGCAGCAGAAACATTGGAACGCATTTTCGATCCCTTTTTCACGACGAAAGAGGTGGGCTCAGGCACGGGACTGGGACTATCTACGCTTATGGGTATTGTCAAGAGCCATGGAGGGTTTGTAAAGGTAGATAGCCAGTTGGGGAGTGGGACTCAATTTTCGGTGTATTTGCCCGTAGTAGAGGACAATAACACCGCTCAAACGGAAGCTCTTGAGCACGTCAATGGCCTGGGAGAATTGATTTTGGTTGTAGATGACGAAGCCCCGATTCGTGAAATTGCGAAGGCGACATTGGAAGCCTACAACTATAAGGTGATTACAGCTCAAACTGGCATTGAGGCGATTGCTCAATACGTCCAGCATCAAGATGATATCGATGCAGTCTTGATGGATATGATGATGCCTGAGATGGATGGTACCACTGCAATTCAGACACTGAAAGCTTTGGACCCACAGGTCAAGATTATTGTTGCTACTGGCTTAGTGAGTAAGGAACAAAACCCTACTGATATTGATCTAAAAAGTGATGCCTTGCTATCAAAGCCCTATACGGCTGAGACATTGTTGAACACTTTGAAAGGGGTGTTTAATCACACTCCATGACAATGCATTCCCCTACAGCTTTCAGTCAGCCCAATCCAAAGCGGCTGAGATTTGATGGGCTAGTGTCAAAACATCAAACGGTTTTGTAATGATTGCCTGAACACCTAAACCAGCATATTGGTGTTGTTTAGCGAGGTCGGGTCTCCCAGTGAGAAAAACAATAGGAATATTTTGGGTGGTGGGGATTTTTTTCAGCTCAAGTAAGGTCTCCATGCCCGTCATTAAGGGCATTTTCAGGTCTAGGAGAATCGCATCAGGCGGTTGAGCTATCGCCATAGTTAGCCCTTCAGAACCACTTAGAGCACCCAAGACTTGCCAACCCGCTGTCGTTTCTAGAGCAACTCGGATGACATATACTGTACAAACATCATCATCAATGCAAAGTAGCGTCTTGGGTTGGATGATAGACATGGATTCAGTTCGTCTTGCATCAATATACAGAGCAGTTGTCTGCTAGCGAAACATCTGCTCTGTATATTGGTAAACTCACCATACAGATGCATTCAGTGTTTTAGTCAATTTCGGTGATAACAACTCTAACCAAAAGTGATGTGGAACTTGTGAGCCACCAAATATTTGATCAATATTAGGTCGAGATCTCCGATCCACCAGTGAACATTGCCATCACAGCTCAAGCGCTGGTAATGCTCTAGCAAAGTGTGGGATTGGTAATCCGTCCCTATAGCTTTATCTAGGTTTTCTCTATGCCATGTCTGTTATGTGGTCATCCCTGGTGCTAACGGATTCTGGGGTCTCCCAAAAATCACCTTATCTGCGCCCATTCATGGACATGCTCATGGACAAGTTGTGTAGCCAGTTTTCGTGATAGCTGACCCCATTAAAGTCATGAAAAGGGGAGAATCGCCCCGTCTCCTCGTCTCTCGTCTTGGTGCCATAGGGATGGAAATTCCAAACTAAGGCCATTGATCGCATCGATTGACAGGCTGAATCCATTGTCCCGTGGAAGTTCTGCATTGAGTAAAGTACTCAATTTTGATGATTCATCAGCCGATCTACTGCGTTACTGGTGCGATAGGATTCCGGGAAGGCATAGGCCACCTTAAATTTAGGAGCATTGCGACAGACCTTAAATACCTTCTGGCGTAACTCTGGTGAAGTAACATTCTTTTTGGTCCATTTGCGTAGCTTCCGTAAACTCTTCTGAAAGCGGGTCTTATTCGGTTGCTTGTAAGCAGCCCAAAGCATTCCTGTGAGGGTTCTCAAGATCTCTGAAGTACGACGACAGCTTTTCTGAATCTTCAGGACAGCATGCAAAAAGCACAGAATTAAAGTGACGGTGGGAAATAGAGCTTTCATCGCTATCTGTGTTGCTAGCCAGCCATCATGATTGGCGGTAATTGGCGCATAGTTGGGATCGAGCTGTAGAGCTCCTTGTTGAAAGACTTGGTAGCCTACTTTTAGGGCTTCTGGACTTGCTGAGTCTGTGACATTGACACCCAGAATACAGCCATTGGCTGCTGTGGTAGGAAGGTAGACTCGCTTACCCTGCAACCAACTATGTTTTTCATCTACTATCAGGTGTTTGGGCAACAGTTGAGGATCTTTGATAGTCGTTCCGACAATAGAAGCTTGACTTAGTGAGGCATAGGCCTGATACCAGTACATTGCATTTCGACCAAATACATAGGCGATGGCATCGAAGGGAACAGCAAAACGGCATAGGTAAAGGGCTTTCTCCATGTCATGAGTCTTGCCCACCATATACGGCATCATGAAGTCGGGACGAATTTGATAGATGTCGCCGCCATTGTCAGTCAGTTTGATCCGTCGCAGCGTCAGATCTAGCTTGATAGAATGGACAAAATCATGGAAGTGAAACCCTTCTAGCATTTGGGGTGGGAACAGTTCAGGGTGAGCAATCAAAGCTTTATCAAGAAAGAGTCTGAAGGCTTGATGATCAAGGACTATCTGTCGATATTGGGTTTCACTTTTGACGGGTAAACAGATGGTCTGATCGTCACGAGTTGAAGCTGCCATTTATGGGATATTTCCCTTTGCTGCTAGAGAGTTCTCAATAAATCTACAGTGAAAGGGTTAGTAGATTCTCATAACTCCCAGTAGGCTTAGGTTCTAATAGACCCCAGAATCCGTTAGAACGAGCCCCAATCGTACTCGCTGATATTAGCTAGTGGCTTAGCCAGCAACTTACATCCTTTCAGAAAAACCAGGATCGACAGCTAATAGGTGTATAGTCAGCCTTTTGAGGTTTCTTCCAGAGAGCGAATGAACTCACGAATGATATCGGTCTTGGTCCGTTGTGTTTTTTTTGCATAACGATCCAATATTTTTAGCTCATGCGCTGGAATTCTTATACAAAGTTGATCTTGAGCCATATGTATAGATATATGCTATACTTATATAGTACCTTAAAAATTGTCATTCAACGCCACTGAGTATATTTAAGGTCCAAGTTCGAGGAACGCGCTGCATTGATGCCATCTAACATTATTAAAGCAGTGCTTCAACTTAGCTTACGCTTCTTGTTGCTGCAGGAGTAACCTTAATATCGCGTAGCTTTGTTAGAAGCTATCTCACATCAATTAAGCGCGTAATGGTTGAGGAGAACCAGCGCCGTTTGTGGGAGAGAGCCGCTCAATGCAGCTCTAGCTGATCATGTTTACACCAACTCAGATCTACTGCGCACCATCACAGTCTGAGCAGGAGTGCTTGGGGCGAACCCTACTATCACTGCTTGATGAAGCCTGCGAGAGGCATCCAAATGCCCAAGCCTTTAATCACTGGACCCGAGAGGGTTGGGAACCTATCTCAATAAAGGCATTTCGAACAGCCGTAGAGGAAATTGCCCTAGGTATACAGGGACTTGGGCTCAAGGCAGGCGATCGCATTGCCTTACTGATGCACAGTGATGTCAACTTCTGCCTAGCCGATATGGGCAGCTTGCTGGCACGCCTGATCAACGTCCCTGTTTATATGGGTGAAACACCCGAAAACATGGTGTTTATTTTGCAGCACAGTGGTGCAACAGCCCTGATGTTGTCTGATCTGCAGGTGTTGAAGCAAGTTGCCCCTTGCCTACATGAAGTATCTACTCTGAAATTTGTTTTTATTGCTAATGGCCTTAACTCTTCGACTACTGAGGATGCTTTAACAAAACTTCGCGTCGATATTCCAGAGAGTATCCAGCTAATTTCTTTGTCTACCGTGCGGGCGTGGGGGATAGAGCAATGGTCAGATCAATCCCGGAAGAATTTAAGGGCCGAGATTTCACCTGAAGATGTGGCCACGATTGTCTATGTTGCTGGTGCGACGGGACGTTGTCAGGCATTTAGAAGCCAGGTATTGCCTATCTTTCAGGCAGTGACGGCCCTTAGACAGCGACTACAGCACGGTGCCCCCTACCTGTGTGAACTTCCAAAAGGGGTCATGCTTACCCATGAAAATCTGGCAGGGAATGCGCTGGCAGCGTTTAGCATTATGCCGGGTCTTCGAACCGGTCCCCAGGAAACGGTCCTTTCTTTTCTGCCGCTCACCCACGTTTTTGCTCGAGTAATGCTGTACGGGCATCTGAGTTATGGTCATACGATTTATTTCACGACGCCCCAGCGGATCGTTAAACATTTACGGGAAATCCAGCCTACCATTTTATCCACAGTGCCGCGTCTTTTAGAAAAGGTCTATCAAAAGATTCAGGAGCGAGGCCAACCATTGCCCCGTTTCAAACAGATAATCCTCAAGTGGGCGATCGATCTAGCTCAGCGATACCAGCTGGGACGTCAGTCTCACGGGCTCTATACCTTGCAGCTAAAACTAGCCGATCAGTTCGTGTATCGCCAATGGCGTCAAGGATTTGGGGGGCGTCTCAGGTTCCTCCTTTGTGGCGGTGCTGCCCTCAAACCAGAGTTAGCCACGGTCTTCTCTGCTGCCGGAATTCCAGTCCTTCAAGGGTATGGTCTCACTCAAACGAGTGCTGTGCTGTGCGTGAATCGAGGGGAACTGAATCGAGCTGGAACAGTAGGGGTGCCTATCCCTGGTGTTGAAATTGAGATCGCACCCGATGACGAAATCTTGGCCAAAGCCCCCTACGTGATGAAAGGCTATTACAATAATCCAGTTGCAACCCAAGAAGCCATTGACGCGAAGGGCTGGTTCCATACTGGCGACTATGGAGAGATAACTGATGATGGATTCTTGACCATTACCGGCCAGAAAAAAAGTCTCTTTAAACTATCAACCGGTAAGTATGTAGCCCCTGAGCGCATTGAGCATCATCTTGTTCAATCCCCGTTAGTGGATTGGGCTTTGGCTGTGGGTAATCAGCGCCCTTACTGTGGTCTGCTCATTTTTCCCAATCGACGGAGACTGCAAAGATTGGCCAAGAAGCTGGGGTTACATCTTCCCCTTAACGAGATCGTAGACCATCCGCAGATTGTTGCTGAATATCAGTTACTGATCGATGCGGCTAATCAGAAACTCCCGGCGTGGTCAAGGATAAAACGCATTCGCCTAATACTTGAAACACTCACCGTTACCCATGGATTACTGACACCCTCCCGACGACTCGATCGGGAATCAACCTACACAGCCTTCGCTGAAGAGATTGAGGATCTGTATAGCACGGTTGTGCCTTCTAGGATCCAGTCAGTTACTTCCCCTATCCTACCAGCATCTGCATCGCTGACGTTGGAAGCTTCTTAGGGCTTCATTCCTGCTGAATTTATTGAGGTTTGTTGTTATGTTGAAACCATTTCGGACCGCTGCTATTCTCGGTGCAGGTGTGATGGGCACTCAAATTGCGGCCCACCTCGCTAATGCAGGCTTGGTGGTTTATCTCTTAGATCTGCCTGCACCTGGAGTCCATAAAAACGCGATTGTTGAAGCTGCTTTCCAGAGAGGGCTCCAGCAAAAGCCTCCGATTTTCTTTACTGAAAAAACAGCCCGCCGCATTATTCTGGGTAATTTTGACGATGACTGGCATCGCTTAACCCATGTGGATTGGGTGATTGAGGCTGTAGTCGAGAAGCTAGAGGTTAAGCAACAGCTGATGGCTCGTTTAGAGGGTCACATTCGCGATGATGCAGTGGTGTCAACGAATACGAGTGGGTTGTCTATTCAAGCGATCACTGCAGATTGCTCTGATGCTTTCCGGCAGCGATTTCTGGGAACACACTTCTTCAATCCCCCGCGCTACCTGAAGCTGTTGGAACTGATTCCTACTGCTGAAACGGATCCACAAATTGTGGATCAACTAAAGTGGTTTGGACATCTCTATCTAGGTAAAGGGGTGGTAGTCGCGAAGGACACCCCCAACTTTATCGGCAATCGAATTGGCGTTTTTATCAGTATGCTCGGTATCCAAGCCTTTACAGAACAGGGATACACCATTGAAGAGATTGATACTCTCACGGGGACGTTGACGGGGCGTCCCAAATCTGCAACTTTCCGCACGGCAGATATTGTGGGTCTCGATACGTTACTGTATGTGGCTGAAAATCTATATCCTGCCATCCCTGACGATGAAAGTCGTGATGTTTTTCAGGTGCCAGGGATTCTGAGACGCTTAGTAGAGGCAGGACAACTAGGGGCCAAAATGGGTCGGGGCTTTTATCAAAAAGTGGGTAAAAATATTCTCTCCGTCAACCCGCAGACACTAGCATACGAAAAGGCTCAGTCCATGCATCTAGGGAACTGGAAAGCCATTGCTAAAATTAAATCTCTTCCTGAACGTTTGCGAAAACTCTATCAAGATGACGGTCGAGCGGGAACATTGTTTCGGCAAACGATACTGAGAATCTTAAGTTACAGTGCCCATCGGATTCCTGAAATTGCCGATAGCCCCCTCAACATTGATCAAGCCATGCGTTGGGGCTTTGGCTGGCAGCTCGGCCCTTTTGAAATTTGGCAGGAACTTGGCTTTGCTAGAGTCCTGAAAGATATGCAAGAGTCTGGGATGACGGTGCCCAGCTGGATTGAGTCCATGCAGCTTGCAGGCATTGACCACTTCTATCAAAGGGCTAGCGAACATAGAGCAGCGTTTGTCTACCAACCCCTACATGGCTACCATCCAACAGAAACACCACGGGATGAACTGACTGTTGCTCAGATTAAGACTGATCCGAGGCACACGCTGTGGTCAAGTGCTGAAGCCGCGCTGATTGATATGGGGGATCGCGTTGCCCTATTTGAGTTTCGTTCGAAGGGGAATACCCTTGGACAGGTTGTGGTGGATGGTTTCTCAGAAGCATTGGACATCGTCGAAGTTGGGGACTATCGCGGTCTAGTCATTGGAAATGATGGAGAGCATTTTTCTGCCGGGGCTAACCTGGCAGACATGATCAAGTTCTCACACCAAGACAAGGTCAATGTCTTCACAGATTGTGAGCATGGTGCAATTGCCCATCTCCTCGATCAGTTTCAGGCTCTGATGCTGCGAATTCACTACTTCCCCAAGCCAATTGTGGCAGCTATTCGGGGCGAATCTTAGGGGTGGCTGCGAATTGGTGATGGCCTCTCCCCACGTGGTGGCAGCGGCTGAAACCTACATTGGTTTGGTGGAACTGAGTGTGGGGCTCATTCCTGGTGCAGGCGGCATTATGACCATGGCTAACTGGGCTGCTGAGCATGCTGCCAGTGATTCCCCCAGCGATATTCAGCCGTTTTTAAAACAGGCTTTTGAGCATATAGGGATGGCGAAGGTAGCTGGCAGCGCCTATGAAGCTCAAGAGTGGGGATATTTACCGCCTACTGCCCAGATTGTCATGAATAGCAATCGTCGTCTCTTCGTAGCCAAGGAAGAAGTGCTTCGCCTAGCTGGTGAGGGCTATGTTCCGCCACCCAAACGCAATGCGATCAAGGTGTTGGGCCAACCGGCCCGTGCCATGTTTGAAGCAGCGGCCTATCTGATGGAACAGGGAGGCTATATCTCTGAATATGATCGCTTTCTTGCAAACCGATTGGCCTTTGTCATCACAGGGGGGATCTGTCAGCACCAACGTTAGTCTCCGATGATTACCTACTGGGACTAGAACGCGACATGTTTTTACCCCTGTTTACAAAGCAGAAAACTCAGGAACGGATTATGCATACGTTGAGAACTAAAAAGCCTCTACGAAATTAGTAGGCTCCACCTTAACCCTCACAAAAGACGAGGTCAATGACATGAATAACGCATATATCGTCAGTAGCGTTCGCACTGCTGTTGGAAAATCCCCCCGAGGTACTTTGCGGAATAGTCGACCCGATGATTTGGGTGCCGCTGCTGTTAAGGGCGCACTCGATAATGTTCCCAAACTTGAGTTCGATCAAGTCGAGGATCTGATATTCGGTTGTTCCTTCCCTGAAGCCGAGCAGGGGTTCAACTTGGGGCGCGTGATTGCCCTGCGGGCGGGTCTTCCTCACTCCACTGCTGGTTGTACAGTGAACCGTTTTGTTCATCGGGTTTACAAACCATTGCCATGGCAACCCAAGCAATCATGACAGGTCAGGCAGAGGTGATCGTGGCTGGGGGGGCCGAATCTATGAGTCTGATTCCGATGGGGGGACATTACCTAACGCCTAATCTAGTCTTACTGTCTAAAGTTCCTGAAGCTTATCTTTCGATGGGACTAACAGCAGAAAATGTGGCAGAAGAATTCCAAATTTCTAGGCATGATCAGGATGTTTTTGCGTTGCAATCGCATCTCAAAGCCCTGGCTGCCCTTGAGAAGGGACGGTTCAAAGACGAGGTTATTCCCTTTATGGTCAAGGAAACCACTTTAGTAGAGGGACAATCTCAAACCACTCAAACCAGGTTCGACGTAGATGAAGGCCCTCGTGCTGACACCAGCCTTGAAGCCTTAGCTCAGCTCAAACCTGTCTTTAAGGTCGAGGGTACCGTTACGGCAGGCACGTCTTCCCAAATGTCGGATGGGGCAGCAGCAACGGTTGTGATGAGTGAGCGTAAGCTCAGAGAGCTTGCCCTTGCACCACTAGGCCGAATGCTGGGCTACTCCGTGGTGGGGGTACCACCGGAACTGATGGGTATGGGTCCAGTGGAAGCAGTGCCCAAGGTGCTGAAGCAGGTGGGATTATCTCTCAGCGATATCGGTTTGATTGAGTTGAATGAAGCCTTTGCGGCCCAGGCTTTAGCAGTTATGCGAAAGCTGGGTTTGGATGAAGGCATTGTCAATGTGAATGGTGGTGCGATCGCCCTTGGTCACCCATTGGGCTGCACAGGAGCAAAATTGACTGCCACCCTACTGCACGAGATGAAGCGTCGGGGCATTCGCTATGGACTGGTGACCATGTGTGTTGGGGGTGGCATGGGTGCTGCAGGTGTCTTTGAAAACTTGATGCTTTAACGTCTCTCCCTTTTTTGTACCTCACATAGGAGAACAGCCCATGACACTCCTCATCTCCCCCATAACAACTCTGGTTCTGCTGTTTGTCTTCATTCTCCTGGGATACCTTGGTGTTCCCCTATGGATTTGGACTCTTTACGTTGCAGTAGGCATTGGCACACTCCAACCGTCTATTTGGATTTGGAGCCCCCTGATCGGTCTGGCAGTGGTGATCAACTGGCCCCTTTTACGCCGCTTGTTGCTCACTTCTGCTGTCGTCAAACTCCTTCAATCACTGCAGCTGTTTCCAAAAATTTCTTCAACAGAGCAGGCTGCGATCGAAGCGGGAAACGTCTGGGTTGATGGTGAATTTTTCACCGGAAAACCCAATTTTGAACTCATCCTTAACGAACCTTATCCCCAGCTCACCCCTGATATCCAAGCTTTTCTAGATGGCCCTGTTGAACAAGTCTGCCGGATGGCCAGTGACTGGGAAATTTATCAGCGCCAGGACCTCCCCCCCGAAGTCTGGACCTATCTTAAACAGGAGCGGTTCTTTGGCATGATGATTCCTGAAGAATACGGGGGGCTGGGTTTCTCAAATCTGGCCTATAGCGCCGTGATGGTCAAACTTGCCTCCCGTTCATTTACCCATGTGGCGACAGTGGGGGTTACCAACTCCCTTGGTCCGGCTAAACTTCTACTCCGCTATGGCACCAAGGAACAGAAAAATCAATATTTACCTCGCTTAGCCAGTGGTGAAGATATCCCCTGCTTTGCCCTCACGGAACCCAAAGCCGGATCAGATGCCGCCAGCATTACATCTAGTGGGGTGGTATTTAAGGGGGATGATGGCCAGCTCTACCTCAAGCTCAATTGGAACAAGCGCTATATTACCCTGGGTGCGATCGCTACCCTCCTAGGTCTAGCGTTCCAACTCCATGACCCCGATAATCTCCTGGGTAAAGGCGAACACCCCGGCATAACCTGTGCTCTAATTCCCACTGAAACACCTGGGGTCATTCAGAATCGTCGCCACGATCCAATGGGTGTCCCCTTCTATAACTCACCATTGGAAGGTCATGATGTAATCGTTCCAATTGAACAGATTATTGGTGGCCTTGAGCAAGCTGGTCAGGGTTGGAAAATGTTAATGCAGACCCTGGCAGCGGGACGCGGAATTAGCTTCCCGGCGACTTGTACGGGGGTTTCTAAGCTTGTAGCTCGTGTAGTTGGAGCCCATGCTGTAGTCCGTAAGCAGTTTGGTTTATCCATTGGCCGCTTTGAAGGGGTTGAAGAACCGCTAGCACGGATTGGTGGACTCACTTACATGATTGATGCTGCCCGGCTCTATACCTGTGGAGCAGTAGATCAAGGCGAACAACCTGGGGTGGTCTCTGCAATCGCAAAATCCCAAACCACAGATCTGGCTCGTCGCGTCGTCCTGGATGGTATGGATATTCTGGGGGGAGCCGGGATTTGTCGCGGGCCTCGGAACCTACTAGCCAATATCTACACGGCCATGCCGATTGCCATTACCGTGGAAGGAGCAAATATTCTGACGCGATCGCTGATGATATTTGGTCAGGGTGCAATTCGCAGTCATCCCTATATTTACGATGAGATTGTAGCCTTAGAGCAGTTGGATGTGGTTGCCTTTGATCAGTCTTTTTGGCCTCACCTTGGCCTCATCTTTCGTAACGGCGTTCGGGCTGGTCTGTTAAGCCTAACGCGGGGGCGGCTAGTTCGCTCTCCAGTTCAAGGCGAAACGGCAATTTACTATCACAAGTTAGCCTGGGCTTCAGCCACGTTTGCCAACCTCAGTGATTTAGCGATGCTGTCCTTGGGGAGTGCTCTGAAGCGTCGAGAAAAGCTAACTGGACGTTTTGCAGACATTCTGGCCTGGCTGTATATGGGGTCAGCAACCCTTCGACGATTTGAAGCTGAAGGGCGACAGGTGCAAGATTTGCCTTTGGTTCACTGGGCCATGCAGTATACCTTTGCTCAAATTCAACGGGCAGTGGAAGGCATTATTGAAAATCTCCCGATCCTGAGTACTGGCTTGCAGAAACTTATATTAGGAATGTGGAGACTCAATCTCATTGGAACCATGCCCTCTGATGACCTAGGTCACCAGGTTGCCCAGGTTCTACAACAACCGGGGGTAGAGCGAGATCGGCTAACCTGTGATATTTATCTTCCCACTCACACGGAGGAGACTTTGGGGCGACTGGAAGAGGCTTTATGCTTAACGGTACAGACAACCCCTATCCTGAAACAAATTAAGGTTGCCATCGCAGCAGGGAAACTTCCCCCATCCAAACCAATGGAGCTTGTTGATGCCGCCCTTGAGGAAGGAATCATCAATGCTGATGAAGCCCTATTACTTGGAAAAGCAGAAATGTTACGCAGCAATACAATTCAAGTGGACTCATTCACCGTGGCAGAATATCAGCAGAGACAGCCCATATCGCACGGTTCGTTAACAACTCATTTCGGGTTTTTATCCAGTTGACCTGAAATATTGACTCAACTCATTTCGGGTTTTATTCCATGGGTCAAATTACCTAAAACCCTTTCCCTGCATAGCCTTACATCGACACAGACTAAAATGGCTCTAGCCTTTAGTTTGACGTTCGATTAGGTGTGTGTCCCCGACTCGCGCAGTTTTCCCCCATATACCTAAAAACACTTACCCATAGAACTTCTAAGCGACAAGAATTAATATCTAGTCAATTTTGACATCTATTTTAGGTGTATTCCAAGGGAGAAATCGAGTTTAAGGCCGTGACTTCAGTCTCATAAATGGAATATTCCTTAAATTGAAGCGCAGGATTGTACTGAAAACAGATACAACCCTAGTGGTCATAAGTCGGTGTAAAGATCGGCCTATCTCAAGCAGCTTCTTCGAACGGTTCAAGCTTCCAGTCGGGAAGAGTTCTGGTCTTTCTCCAGACCTCAAGCTCTCCATTCCGACTCAGAGCCTCCAAAGAAGCTAAGGCAGCCACCCCTTGAGCGGTCCACTTCATACCTTTGTGTTTGCATCGGGCAGCAACACTCCAATCATTAAACTTCTCGACTCGATTACTGGCAATCCATAACCCGGCTCTGGAGCGCTTACTGTAGTTGGGTAAGTAAGGTCGTCTATTCTCCAAATAATTGATCAAGGTATCCAATGCATCCTCATTGCGCATTTGCCCCCGTAGAGCAGACAAACTATCGACAGCTTCTTGGATTTTCCCAGTCCACAACTGGGTTAGTAACTTCCCTTGAATCGACAAGCGATGGGCTTTATCGTGACACGCAGAACCGAGTTCTTGTTTGCACCGCTTAGCCAGATGATACCAGCACAGAATCATGGCCTTATTGTCGATTGGCAATGCTTCAAACCAGTTACGGATCCACTTGGCCCCATCCCCTAGCACCATCAACTGGAGCTCACCGCGATGGACCCCTAGGAGTGCTAATAAACCCCCAACCTGAAACCATAATTTGGCTGAAGTTTCCGCACTAAAGTACCAGCTTTTTACTGAGGTCATTACCACTGCAGTATAGTGCCAGATTTCCTTGCGCCCTGTTGTGGCCTGGGCTTTAACCTTGACTTCATCCGGCTGCACCATCACCCATCCTGCATCCACTTGGCGAGGTTGGTCACGCTGGATCGCCTCCACGATGGTCGGTGACCCAGCAAAGCCTACCGGGAAATCTAACTCTTCCAACTCTTCCAACTCTTCATCTGGATCACCCTCTGCAATCTCTTCCAGGTCAGGGACAATGGACAAATGAGGGGCCTTTACTTGAAAAATTGAAGCGGCTGCTGGATCTTTTTCCCAGATCTCTGTTGCCCGTGCTTCCGTTGCCTGTTGAAGAGCAGCACCTTCTTGGCGGACGATTTTGAGGATGCTACTGCGAGCAATTAAATCTGTCTCCCCTGCTCGCTCCTCAATGCTCTCAAGGGTTTGAGTAGTGGTTTGATTGAGCAGTCCATCACAGACTGCATCTCGTAATCCTTGGGTGAGAAAAACCTGTTGAGGCGTCTGCCATGCATCAGCAGAGGGGAGCAACGATTTGCCATTTACCGATTGTCGTAACCGAATGCGGGGTACTGCAACGGTGCCAAAAATGGTCTTGAAAGTATAGACTTTGGACCCATTCCGGTGCAGTCTGCCTGCTTGTTTCCGGAATCGTTGCTCGAGCACCAGTTCGAGATCGGCACGTTGGATGGATTCTCGAAACAACTCTCGCTTAATTTGCTGGCCAGCAGTCTCAATGTGAGCTTCCAGATGCTGGGGGAGATCAGCATCCTGTTGAGGCATTTTGTAGCGGACCTCTATCGTTGCTGTCACCGTGAGTACGTCATCATGAATCTCAACCGCTTGGGTATCGAACTGAGTCTCGACGTTTTCACTTCCCATTACCTGTATCCTGCTGCCAGTGTAGGGTAACGCTAACACGAAGTTCCTGATTTATCGTCCGCTTGGGATAGGCCGATCTTTACACCGACTTATGACCACTAGGGACGGGCCGATTATTACGAGTACTCCCGTCACCCAGTTTGGCCTGGCGGACGAAGTCTATCGCTATCAGCTCACGGCCAATGACCCTGAGGGGGATCCGTTGGTCTACAAACTGCTGGATGCCCCCCTCGGTGCCGTGATTGATCAGGAGACGGGAGAGCTACTTTGGTATCCCAATACCAGCGTAACGGCGGGCAGCACCACGCAATTCTCCGTGCAGGTCGATGATCGGTTTGGCAATTCAGATCAGCAAACCTTTGAGGTCGATGTCGTCGGACAGCTGGGCAAGATTCAAGGGGTTGTTTTCTCTGATCTCAATAACAATGGCTATCGCGATACCAGTCTGGTACAAGGGGACTCCCCCGATGTCGTCTTTGCCATTGATGTCTCGGGGAGTACAGGTTTCCGCCTCGTTGACTTAACAACGCAGGATATCAGCAGCTTGGATGAAACCACCGCGTCTATCCTCGATTTAGAACTGGCAACGACGATTGCTTTAAGTGAACAACTGATTGACCAGGGGCTGGGAGATACCGCCAAGATTGGGGTGGTGTTATGGAATACCAGCGGTCAGATTTTGGATATGGATCTGGCCCAACCCGGTATCCAGCTGTATACCACTCCCCTAGCCGATACCAATAACAATGGCATCGCCGATCTGCGGGAAGCACTGGAAACAGTTAGTTCAGGTGGCTTTACGGACTTCACCCCCGGACTGACCACAGCGAAAGGGGTGTTGGATAGCCTAGGTGGTGATCCAAACTTGATCTTCCTCTCTGATGGTCGAGGGGACCTGGATGAATCCATTGTCACTGAGATTAATGAAGCAGGGATTAACCTAACCGCCTTTGGGATTGGGGCCGGGTCCAGTCTGGACCAAATCCAGAAGGTGGACCCCAATGCGATTCAAATCTCCAATGTTGATGAGCTAGTCAATATCTTTAGTGGCTGGGATCCTCGATATTCCGTGGAACCCCTGTTAGAGAACATCACGGTCTACCTGGACCACAACAACAATGGCGTTCTAGATCCCGATGAGCCCTACCAACTGACTCAGCCCGATAGCGGTAACTCCCGGTTAGGTGAAACTCGCTACTATTACTCCTTCGAGAATCTATTGCCTGGAACCTATACCGTCCGTCAGGTGGTACCCAATGGCTATGAAGAGACGAATCCCAGTAGTGGATCCTTTGTAGATGAAGTGACGGTCTCTGGAGGAGAAGTCTATGAGCATCTCTTTGGTCTCCATCCCATTAGTGGGCCTGCCAATTCCAATCCGGTGTTTATCACGGAGGCTCCCACTACCCCGCTCCAGGTGGGTGAGGAATTTATCTATCGAGCCCTTGCCCAAGATCCTGATGCAGATCCGATTCGCTATGACCTGCCGTTGGCCCCAGATGGGGTAACGATTGATGAGTCAGGCAATATCACCTGGATTCCCCAAGCAGATCAGGTGGGTCGCTTTGATGTGATTCTGCGGGTGCGAGATGACCAGGGGGGCACAACGCTACAGACCTTTGCATTAGAAGTTGAGTCCAATAATCAAGCCCCCACCTTCACGTCTGGCTTGGATCATGCTCAACCCCAGGTGGGTAAAGCCTTCCAATACCAAGCCAAAGCCATAGATGCCGATGGGGATGTGCTCACCTATGAACTGGTGTCGGGTCCAAGTGGCGTCACCTTAGATAGCCAGACGGGTCTACTGAACTGGACCCCTGTGAGTTCACAGTTAGGGAATCGCACGGTTCAACTGCGAGCGTTGGATGGCCAAGGAGGAGAGGCGATTCAGACCTTGGATCTAAGGGTGATCAATCCCTTACCGAATCAGACTCCCACATTTACCTCAACGCCTAGAGAGCGCATCCGGTTGGGGAATACCTATTTCTATCAGGTGGATGCCACGGATGCCGATGGTGATCCATTGACCTATAACTTATCGACCGCTCCAACGGGGATGGCGCTGCAAGATAATATCTTGGTCTGGACGCCCACGGCGGATCAGATGGGTGAGCATCAGGTAGTTCTCTCTGTCGATGATGGCCAGGGAGGGGTAGCGGCACAGACCTATACCCTGATGGTGGGCAATCAGCTGAGTAATGCCGCCCCTGAGATTACCTCCACGCCGAATTTAGTCACGAATATAGAGCGAGAGTATCAGTACAACCTGACGGGGTCTGACCCAGATGGAGATTTGGTGCAGTGGCGCTTGGTCAATGGTCCTGAGGGTGTGGTGGTTGACCCGACTTCTGGCAGCTTGCGCTGGCAGCCGACGGTGGATCAGTTGGGGGCTCATACCTTAATCGTGGAGTTGAGTGATGCCTATGGTCTCTCGACTCAGCAGACCTTTGAAGTGCAGGTGAATGGGGCCAATACTCCCCCTGCCTTCTTGTCTACACCTTCCACCCGAGCCGCTCAAGACCAAGCCTATTCCTATCAGGTGATCGCTAAAGATCCAGAGCAGGATGAACTGACCTATAGCCTGGGGATTAACCCAGTGGGGATGACGATTGATGCCCAGTCGGGTCTAATTCAATGGACCCCCGAGGCTAGCCAGTTGGGTGTCCATGATGTGGAAGTCCAGGTGCGGGATAGCCAAGGGGCTGTCAGTACCCAGACTTATCGATTAGAGGTGGGTGAAGCCCCGATTAATCAGGCTCCAACGATTACCTCCCGTCCGCTGTTCCAGGCTGATCTGCAGCAGCCCTATTCCTATCAAATTGAAGCAACGGATCCAGAGGGTGGGGCGCTGTCCTACCAGTTACTGGAAGGTCCAGCGGGGATTACGGTGGATGCCCAAACAGGGGTATTGACCTGGGATGCTCCTGTGGTGGGTGACCATCGCATTGTCGTCGCAGCCTATGATGTCGAGGGATTAGGGGCCGCTCAAGGCTATACCCTCAGGGCCTTAGCTAATGAGCTGCCCGTGATTCGGTCAACGCCAGAGACAACGGCTTTTGTCGGGGGTGAATATCGCTATGATGTTCAGGCTCAAGATCCAGAGGGTGGGGCACTGACCTATGAGCTGGATGCTAATGCTCAAGCTTTAGGGGTCACCATTGATGACTATGGCCGCATTTTCTGGACGCCGACGACTGACCAGGTCGGTGTCTATCCGATTACCTTGACGGTGACGGATGCTGCGGGAGCTAGCGTTGAACAACAGTTTGATTTGACGGTGCAGACGGATGATGTCGCTCCCGAGGTGCGGTTGGTGCCGAGTGTGGAACCCGCTGCCTTGGGTGAGTCCGTGTCTCTGTTTGCTTCTGCCACGGATAACGTTGGGGTGGATCTACTGAGCTTGACGGTGAATGGCCAAGCGGTGGCGCTGGATGCCAATGGCATTTATACCTTTACCCCAGATGCAGTGGGTGACGTGACGGCGATCGCGACAGCGAGGGATGCGGCTGGGAATACCACCCAGACGGAGGCCACCTTCTCTGTACTAGATTTGACGGATGTGGATGCTCCTGAGATTAGCCTCCCGGATTTGAGCGGTCAGGTGTTTACGGCTCCCACGGAGATTGTGGGGACGGTGAATGATGACAATCTGGTCTACTACAGTTTGTCTGTCGCCAAGGTGGGGTCTGATGACTTCCGGGAAATCTTCCGAGGATCTGATCCGGTGGTGGATGGAGTGTTGGGAACTTTTGACCCCTCACTGTTAGAGAATGATGCCTACACCTTACGGTTGAATGCTGTGGATGCTGGCGGCAATGTCGTCACCCAGGATGAAGTGGTGACGGTAGCGGGTGAGCTGAAGTTAGGGAACTTCCAGCTATCGTTTACAGATTTGACGATTCCAGTAACGGGGATTCCCATCTCGGTGACCCGGACCTACGATACTTTGACCAGCAATACCACCGATGACTTTGGCTATGGCTGGCGTTTGGAGTTCCGGGATACGGATCTAAGGACGAGTTTGCCTAAGGATGAGACCTTTGAGCAGTTGGGGGTCCGCACAGTTGGGTTTGAAACGGATACGCGGGTGTATATCACTCTGCCTGGGGGACAGCGACAAGGGTTTACCTTTAGACCTAGAGAGGATAACCGTTTTAATCTGATTGCTGGACCTACCTCTGCTAGACTTTTCCACCCTGAGTTTGTCGCTGATGATGGAGTCACCAGTACTCTAACGGTGGAGGATGCCACTCTAGTCCGAGGGGCTGGCACAGATGAATTCTTTGGCGTTAATGGGGAAGCCTATAACCCGGCTGATGGTGGTTTTGGTGGGGTCTATACCCTGACGACGAAGGAAGAAATTGTCTACAAGATTGATGGGCAGTCAGGAGATCTGCTGTCGGTCACAGATACGAATGGCAATACCTTGACCTATACCGATGGCGGCATCTTTAGTGATGCGGGCCCATCTGTCCTCTTTGAGCGGAATGCTCAGGGCCAGATCACTCGGGTCACGGATCCATCTGGCCAACACATCACTTATGAATACGATGATCTCGGTGATTTAGTGGCCGTGACGGATCGGGAGGGGAATACCACTCGGTTTGGCTATGACGATAATCGTGCTCACTATCTTGATGAAATTATTGACCCCTTGGGCCGCTCTGGCACCCGGTCTGAATACAACGATGACGGTCGTCTATCGAAACTGATTGATGTCAATGGGGAAGCCCTTGAATTCATCTATGACCCGAATAACTCCTTGCAAGAAGTCAAGGATGTCTATGGGGTCTCCACTTTCTATGAATATGACCAGCGGGGCAATGTGGTCTCCACTGTGGATGCTTACGGTACCCGCGTCAACCGAGACTATGACGAAGACAATAACCTCATCCGCGAAACGATTATTTCAGAGGAGACGGGACCAGAGGGCTATACCACCGAAATTGTCTACACCGATGAAGGTCAGGTGCTCTCGGGAACGAATGTCCTCAATCAGGAGTTTCGCAATACCTACGATAGTGATGGCAATCTGCTTACTACGACCAATGCATTAGGACAGACGGTCACCTATACCTATGACCGCTATGGTAATCCCACCTCGGTGACAGATGCTGCCCAACGACGGAGTGAATATGAGGTGGATGCGCGGGGCAATATTGTCTCTATCCTCAATGTGGAACAGAATCGCAGCCACTTTGAGTACGATGTCAATGGCAATCTCACCCGGTCCGTGGATGTTCTAGGTAATGAAACCCTGTTCACCTATGACCAAAATGGCAATCGCACCAGCCGTACCCAGACCGTCACCAAGGCCGATGGCTCCACGGAAGAAATTACCACCACCTGGACCTATAACAGCAATAACCAGCTCCTAAGCCTGACCAATGCGGAAGGAGCCATCTTTAGCTATGAATACAACGGGAGTGGCTATCTGGCAGCCTTTGTTGATGCCTTGGGCAACCGCACTGAATATCTCTACGACGATAAGGATCAGCTAGTCGAAACGATTTACGCAGATGATACTCCAGATGACAACAGCGATAACTTGCGCTCTATCACCCTGTATGACCGGGGAGGGAGAACCCGTGCCGCTATCGATCCTGCAGGTCGGGTCACTCACTTTGTCTATGACTTACTTGGACGCCCCACAGAGGTGATTTATCCCCAAGGGTCTGAGACTTTAGAGCAGTTACTCGGTGCCATCGCGCCCGGACAGACCTTAGAAAGCGTGGATTGGGCTGATATCCTCTATCCCGATGACCCTCCCGCCTACTTATCAGATAACCCTCGCCGCCAGTGGGAATATTTCCCCGATGGCAAGGTTAAGGCTGAGATCGATGAACGAGGTCATCGGGTTGAATATCGTTATGACGAACTGGGACGGCTAATCGAGACTATCTTGCCGGATGAGACTCCTGACACTCTTGCCGATAACCCTCGCCTGTCGGCTGAATATGATGCCATCGGTCAATTGAGCCAGACCACGGATCCCCTCGGCCAGACGACTCGCTATGTCTATGATGATGCCGGGCAGGTGACACAAACACAATTTGCAGATGGGACGAGTGTGTCGGCGACCTATAACTTGCTGGGTCTGCAAACCTCCATTACTGACCAAGAGAGCAATACCACCCTCTATCGGTACGACGGTTTAGGTCGCCTCTTAGAAATTGAAGATGCTCTGGCCTCGATTACCCGCTATGACTATGACGATGTGGGTCGGCGAACTTCAACGACCAATGCTTTAGACCAAGTCACCCGCTATGACTATGACAAGGTGGGACGCCGCACCAGCATTGAGTTACCCGAAGGGCAAGAAGCCAGTTATGCCTATAACGCTAACGGCAATTTAGAAACTTATACGGACTTTGCAGGGAAGACTCAAGAATATGACTACGATGCCCTGAATCAGCTGATCTCCATTGCCTTTGCCAACGACCCCACCCAAGAGTTTACCTACACGGCGACGGGTCTAATCGAGACGATTACGGATGGTCGGGGCGTAACCCAGTTTGCCTATGATGAGCGGGACCGCCTGATTGCTCGCACGGATCCCAATGGACCCTACATCAGTCCAGGGGGACCGACCATTCAATATACCTATGACGATGCCAGTAATCGCACCTCAGTCCAAACCCCCAATGGCACCACCACCTATGGCTTTGATGCTCAAAACCGCTTAAATAGCGTGATTGACCGAGATGGGTTCGAAACGACTTATCGCTATGACCTGGCTAGTCGGTTGGTGGAGACGGTCCTGCCCAATCAGGTAATTGAGCGTCGCGATTATGACGACTTGAATCGGTTGACTCACCTATCCACGGTCAGACGAGATGAGGTGACGGGAGAAGAAACCCTAATCACCAGCTTTGAATACAGCCTCAATAAGATTGGGCACCGTCTGCAAGTAACGGAATCGACGGGTCGAGTGGTCAGCTATGAATATGACCAGCTCTATCGTCTGACCAAGGAAACGATCTCTGACCCCAATGATCCCACGAATGATGGGCGAGTCACAGAGTATGAGTTAGATGCTTTAGGCAATCGACTACGCCGCATTGACTCCCTAGAGGGAGAAACCACCTATACCTATAACCAGAACAATCAGCTGCTAAGGGAGATAAGACGTCAAGGCGATGTAATTGAACAGGAAACTGTCTATGCCTATGACAACAATGGCAATTTACTGAGCAAGACGGTTAATGATTCAGAAGTAACCACCTATCGCTGGAATGATGAGAATCGACTGGTTGAGGTGGAACTGCCCAATGGCGACAGTATCAGCTTTGTCTATGACACCGCAGGTATCCAGGTCTCCCGGACACTGAATGGGGAAACAACGACGTTCATCATCGATAGCAATCGCCCCTATGCCCAGGTGATTGAGTCTTTAGATGATCAGACCCTGCTGGAATTTAAGACTTTTGGCATTGATCTAATTTCTCAATCGGATGAGAATGGAACGATTTATTTCCATACGGATGGATTAGGCAGTACACGGGCGATTACGGATGCCAATGGTGAGGTCCAGGACCGATTCAATTACAACGCCTTTGGAGAACTGTTAACGACAGAGAATAACAGTGATGTCGATAACCTATTCGCGGGTGAGCAGTACGATGCTGAGTTAGGTCTGCAATATCTACGGCAGCGTTTTTACGACCCCAGTACGGGTCGGTTTATCAGCCAGGATGCGTTTGAAGGGTTCTTGGATGACCCGATTACCCAGAATCGCTTTTTGTATGCCAATGCGAATCCAGTTACCTATACCGACCCTAGTGGATATTTCTCGATCTCGGAGCTAAATGCCGGAAAGATAATCAGCAATATCCTATCAAAAGGCTCAGCTGCCCTCAGTGCAACCGCTTCCACAGCAGTGAGTCGAACAATTGCGGGCGCTGCAACTGGCATCTTTGGTACGGCGCTGGACAAGATTGCTAAAGGCGAAGATATCACCATTCCTGATTTATTATTAGGGGCTGGAGCTGGAGCTAGTTTTGGCTATTTAGCTCCAGCTATTGCTGCGACCGCTCCAGGTTATGCAATCGCAGGCTTGAGTCTCAACAATGCTAGAGAATCACTGGTAACGCTACATGAAGCTTTGAATGACCCCAATGCTTCTGCAATACGAAAAACGGCGGCGTTTGTCCAAGCCTTGGAAAGTTTGTTTGATCTCAAACAAATTGTTACGAGTGGAATCCTATTTGGCCCCCAGTGTTTTGTTGCTGGAACTCCCATTCTCACACCCACTGGTAAGAAAGCCATTGATGAGCTAGAGCCTGGTGATTGGGTGCTCTCTTGGGATGATGAAACAGATGAGGTTACTGAGCGACAGGTGACGGAATGGTATCGCCGAGAAGCACCAGCTATTATTGACATCTTTATTGGTACAGAGAAAATCTCATGTACGCCAGAACATCCCTTCTGGGTTCCGGGCAAAGAATGGGTGTTGGCATCTCAAATTAAGAGGGGGACAGTTTTACAAAATCGTGCTGGAGAGGCAGTAGTAGTTGATGCTGTTCGTCGTCGCCATGAAATTACTCAAGTTTTCAATGTTGAGATTGATGGGCTGCACACTTATTTTGTTTCTAATCTCGAAATACTGTCGCACAATATGTGCCAGAATAGACAACCTTCTCCTGCTGTCCCATATGATGATTATAGTCCTGAAGCAGTAAGTTCAAGGCAAAAACAAGCTCGTGAATACTATGGTCAACTAGAAGAAGCTAATAATTCTCCTGCTGGACCTTCTGGGAGGAAAAAGCCAATACCAAAAATTTCAGGTAAAGAAGGATCTAAAGATATACCGTCATGGTTGAAACAAACAGGAGAGATACCATTTGTTGGTGAATCTGGAAAAGAATTTGCTAAGCGTGTGTTTGAAACTTATCGCCCAGGAGTGGAATACAAAAATGTGCCTAATTCGGAATTCAATAGAATAAAAAAATGGGCGGATCGAAACTTTAAATAAGTATATTTTTGGTAATGAATGACACAGGCAGAACATGAAGAATTATTAGCTGAATAATTATTTAGATAAAAAACTTTATGCAAGCCGAAGCATTTCCCGATGAATATATAAAGTATAAAATTATAGCGGTTCCCGAATGAATGAAATACAATAAAGAGCCCTAGCCCCCTTGTAATATTTCATTGCAGTTACATCGCTATACCTCCCTTGAGAAAGAACCGCTATAATTTCAGAAAAAAATGATTTATCTCTTTAATAAAATTTATAATTAGCTTTTAGCATTGATTATGAAAAATTCAAAAAGTATTATTTTACCTAGGAATTGTGAATCCATTTGGTTAATTGGATTTCGATTTGACCCAGATATTGCAAAGCCAGACTTTTTAACTCTTATTTTTTCTGGAGATGAAGACTTACCCTTAACACTTAATAATTATATTTTGTTTTTTAGAGATATTAAATTAATAGAAATTGAAGCCGATCCTTCAAGTGAAATACAAAACCTTCAACTACCACAAGAAATTAATTTAGTTGTTGATATCGCAGAGATATCATATATACTTTTCAATGAAGATATAGATGAATCAATAGCAATTCTAGATTCATTAAACATAATATTTGATTTGGTTAAAGCTACAGGAATATCATTCAAGCCTATAGATAAAAAAAATTTGTATGCATTGGCCGATCACCTTACATTCAGCAAAGATTTATCTAGTTTCTTTTGTAATATCGATATAACGCGAGAAAATATTCATGATGCTATTCTCTGGTGCATTGGAGCAATTTGCTCTAAGTCCAAACTATTAGAAAATAAAATTATCTTGAATACAATAGGAAGCGTAACAAACCTACCTGCTAGCTAAGTATTTATGATATGCTCCAAGCATCCGTTCGGTCAGGGAGCATCGTCTTGGAGTACGAGTTACGCATTGTTGTTGAGAAGGTTGCCATCAGTACTCAAGAAGTGGTTAAGCGCAACACGATTAAAGTCTACGATATTAAAGCACCTGAATCGAAATTGTCAGGGCTGATTGTCCAGAATTGAGAAATCGACACCGTCCTGATAGGCTGAGCCTTGTCCCTGAGCCATACTCTGTCTGTATTTAATGGATTGTCCTCATTGCAACTCAACCCGAGTCTCATTTCTTTAGAGTAAGACTGACCTTGGCTATGCTCGGTTTCGATGCAAAGTGTGTCGGCGGAGTTACAATGAGCGAACTGGTACTCCCTTCAACTTTATTGAAGTTCCGACAGACATAGTATTCCAGGTGCTTCTACTTCGAGTACGCTACAAACTCAGCTATCGAGATGTGGCCGAGTACTTCTTGAGCCGGGGCTTAGTTTTCACTCATGAAACCGTGCGAGATTGGGAGGAAAGATTTCTGCCTCACTTTACGGAACAGATTCGGACTAAACGGAAGGGAAAAGTAGGCAAGGTATGGCTTGTGGACGAAACTTATGTCGGCCTTCCAATAGTAACGGTTCCTGTTGGCGAATGTATTTGTGAGCATTAATACTTAGCGATCTGTCCAAATACCCCCTTGGAAAATGAGGAATTGCAAAGGCCCATTTTTCTGTTACTTCATCGACCTAGCATGAACTCAACGCTGTTCATAGAGCAAGGAGCACCCTGCTATGTCTATGCACCCTCACCCCATTCAGCCAGTTCCCGAAAACACAGCCACAGTCGCTCATCTAGCATTTCCTAAAGGCAATCGATACATCACGCTACGCGATGAAATTGGCACCTTCTTTACTGATGAAGACTTCAGGGACTTGTTTTCAGTTTATGGTCAATCTGCGATCAGTCCCTGGCAACTTGCCCTCATCTGTATCCTGCAATTTCTAGAAGATCTGACAGATCGACAAGCAGCAGATGCCGTTCGTAGCCGCATTGATTGGAAATACTTACTAGGACTGGAGTTGACCGACCCAGGATTTGACTATTCCGTATTATCTGAATTTCGAGCACGGTTGATTGAAGGGCAAGCAGAACAACGCTTGTTGGATTTACTCCTATCAGAATGCAAAACCCGAGGCTGGCTGAAGCAACGAGGTAAACAACGAACTGATTCAACGCATGTATTAGCTGCCACACGCACCCTCAACCGTTTAGAGTGTGTGGGTGAAACCCTAAGAGCAGCACTGAATAGTATTGCTACGGTTGCGCCAGATTGGCTACAAGCGTGGGTTCCCCTTGAATGGTTTGACCGTTATCGTCGTTCAATTGAGGAATATCGCTTGCCGAAGGGAATTACTCCTCGTCAAGAATATGCGGCAGTCATTGGTGCAGATGGGATGCATCTACTAGAGAGAGTTTGGGACGATTCAGCCCCTTCAAAGTTGAGAGAAATACCGACTGTTGAGGTCCTGCGCCGTACTTGGGTCAACCAATACCAGATTGTTGAAGGACAAGTCCAGTTGAGAGCAGCCAAGAATATTCCGCCTGCAGGAGAGCGAATTGATTCTCCCTATGATCCAGATGCCCGGTTTGGGAATAAACGTTCTACGACCTGGACAGGCTATAAAGTTCATTGGACTGAAACTTGTGATGATGAGCAGGTGCATTTGATTACTCATGTCATGACAACCCATGGCCATCAAACCGATCTTGGACAGACCCCACAAGTGCATATGGCTCTTAAGGCAAAAGGTTTGCTACCGGCTGAGCATATGGTTGATACAGCTTATGTCGATTCTCCTTTGATGCTGAATAGTCCAAGAGATTATGGAATTGAACTGGTCGGCCCTATGCGTCCAGTTGCCAATTGGCAATCTCATGATCCTGAGGCCTATGACTTGAAGCGTTTTCAGATCAACTGGGAAACTCAAACCGTAACATGTCCACAAGGGAAAACGAGTAAGAGTTGGGGACCGGGAAAAGACACAGCAGGACGCCCAATATTTCATGTCAAGTTCTCATCAAAAGACTGTAGTCCTTGTGCTCAAAGATCTCTGTGCACTCGATGTAAGCGTTCACCTCGTCATTTAATGGTGCGTCCCAAGGAGGAACATGAGGCGATAGAAGCTATTCGTCAGGAGCAGAAGACTCCAGAATGGCAAGAACGCTATGACAGACGTGCAGGCATAGAAGGGACTCTGGCAACAGGTATCCAAGTTTTTGGGTTGAGACAAACTCGATATATTGGCCTTGCCAAAACTCATTTGCAGCATGTTTTCTCGACCGTAGCCATGAATATACGTCGTCTCGTTTCATGGGGTATGACAACGATTCCTAGGTTAGAGGGCCATAAGGCTGAAATCTATATCTGATAGTTATTCCAGGCGACGTTTGAATTTAATTCTGTGAGATGGAAGTCCATTTCGGTACTGATGTCCTATTCTTAAACTCTCTTGCCAACTGATCAACATAGTTTTAACCACCGACTACACCAATATGGGTTCAGCCTCTTGTTCCTTTAGAGCAATCGGAATATCAAAATTGATGGGTGGCGGATTACGCTGTTGATCTAAGAAGAATAGTCCGAACCGATTGAGATGGTCCATCCAATAAGGGCTCAGTAACGCCAATACCTCTGCATCAAACATGCGGCCATTTTGGGCTTCCTCATTGAGAATGCGACTCATCTCTGAAACGTTGTAGAAAATGAGACAGTTGGCCACCAGGTGATTGTATTTGATGCGCTTTCGGAGTTCAGCTCGGTTATTGCTAGAGAGGACTTGGTTTTCACCGCCAAAGGCGAGCCACTTAATAAAGCGATTGAATGACTCACACTTGTTGGTTTCAGCATGGATCGTTTCCTGCATTTGAGGGTCGTTGATGTACTGCAGTAAGAAAATGGTTCTCAAGACACCTCCAAGCTCATGAAATGCTTGAAATAGCTTATTCTTGCGGCTATTGGTTCCCAACTTTCTCAACAGGGTAGAGGCTTGAACTTTCCCTTCTTTGATGGACAACGCTACCCGTAACATATCCGGTAAGTGGGTTTCAATTAGATCCCAGTCCGTCACCTCGGTGAACAAGCTGTCCAAATGCTTGTAGCGGGTCCCCCGAGATGGCCGATAAAACGCTAAGCTCTGCCAACCTCGAATGCGAGGCATCAGGGTAATGCCCAATAGAAACGCCAAGGCAAACACCGTACAGCTTTGGGATTGAGTATCGCCATGAATCGTGTCCGGTTGAATTTCAGACGTATTTTTGAGCAACCCATCAAGGATGTAAATGGCTTCCCACACCCCGCAAGGAATAAAGTGACTGAACAGGGCAATGTAGGTGTCGCTGATGTGGTAGTAGCCAATGCCGCCATAGCCACCATAGCGGATGTGATATTCCGCCAATAGATTCTGCTCATACATATCCCACTTGGTTCCATCCACTGAAGCCTGTTTGCCGGACCCCCAAACCTTGGGAAGCGAAAAGCGGTTATAGGAATCGATGATCTCAGTAATGGCCTGCTGGATGTTCTCTTCACTTATGTGGCGATGGTGAATCCAGGAGATTTGACGACGGTTAGTTCCGGGTAACGACCGTTCCAATTGGCTGGTGCCAATGTTACAGCCGAAACAGAATGTGGTGGCGATATATCGTTCAACTGGATCTGTGATCTTGGCGTCAAAGCCAGATAGGGGACCGAAGCATTGGGTCCAGTTGAGCCATTTCTCGGTGTCACACAGCACATCCAGAATAGAGACGGGTTTGATCTTCCGTTCAATGAGTGCCTTCACTTCCGCCAATCCTTCGGGTAATTGACGTTGGCGTTTATGGATTACCAGACGGTCTTTTTTAAAGCTCAAGTGAGCATTGGTGGGGAAGGCCTGATCTGCCGTCTTGGCCGCTTCTCGTAACCGGTGCTTCATCTCTTGAACAAAGGCCTTACCCTCCGTTGGCAGATTGATCATCTTGCCATACTCTTCAGCTGAGTCCTGGTATTCTTCCCAAGAAATCAACTGGCTGTAATAGTCCCCAAATTCGTTACTGCCCGGAATATACAAATCCCCCGACTGCAATTCCAGACTGATATGGGAGAACACACACAACTCAAAGTAAAGGCGATGAACTTTGGTGGGTGGAGTCTGTTGTGAATCCATGATCAACGACCGCCACTTGTTAGGCACCCAACTGAGATCCAGCATCGGGACAACCGCTTCATCAGGGCTGCCCTGATTCACGATCTGGGTCATCGGCACCCATTTACTGCGTTTGGACCGATGGGCTTTGATAAATTCAACCGCGTTGATTAAAGACTGGTCCTGGGTGCTGGAGCACAAGGGGAGTTGCTCTAGGAGTCGGAAGAATACGGCTCGATGAGCACGATAGAAACGGGTCAAAAAAGAGAAGTAGTTGTTGCCCACATAGGCTAAATGCTCTTGGCAATCGTCAATGAGCTGTTGTGGATCATTCCCAATCACAATTTTCATCGACTTGAAGCGTGTGGTGATCCGGCCTTCAGAGTCATAGGCCAACAGAACATGCAAGAAGATGTCGATGAGTTCATCCGTGCGAGCTTGCGTCCTGCGACGATAGTCACTCAGGGCTTCTGCTCCCTTGTGATGGAGCTGGCGGACCCGTTTGATAAACATCTCCGCTAAATCATCCAGTGTGTTGGCATATTGAGACGATAGCAAGGCCAGGGCTAAGGTATAGCGTTTGGCGTCGCTCATTTCTTTCATGCGAGCAGCATCTAAAGACTGGGCCTCTGCGGCGAGGGCCTTGATCTTGACGGCGGGAATATCCTGCAAACCGGAATTTGGGATCTGCAGATCAGCCAACCATTCCAACCGTTCAATCCACTCTTGCAGCCGCGAGAGCAAGGGTTTGCCGGGGTCTTCCTTCAAGCGGTTCCATAACGATTTCTCTACTAGCGAAGCCGACACAAATAACCGATTCAGCTTCACCCGCTCCGTCCGCTTTAAGGTCTGACTGACTTGTTCATACTGCTTTGTAGCCACCGCTTTTCGGACCTCTCGTGCAGCTTGGTCTAGGGTATAAAAAGCTGGGAGCTCAAATCGATGGCGGACCAATTCTTCAATGGCCACATTGATCAAGTCTGGGAGTTCATGTTTGGTCAATGCCGCCTTTTCCATCGATTCATGGACAACGGCACTGGCTTGGGGGCCATACTTGGTAATTTGTAAATAGCTGCGAATCACCCGCAAATGTCGTTGATGGGCTTTAGAACGATCATAAGTTGCCAGATCGGGTTGGAAACCGCGTAGGCCAGCTAAGGTGGCGATGTGACGTACCGCAGTAGTTGGTGCATCACTGGTCTTGATGGCATAGCCTAAGCGTTGGTAAGTTTTCAGGGACACCAAAAACCCCAATTGAGTTTGAGCACTTCGGGTGAGGTGCTTTGCTAGGGCTAATTCCTCTTGGGTTGGGGTGTAGATGGCTGAGAGATCTTCATTGGAGGGGTTCCGCTTTAAGCGTGGATAAGCAGTCTCATGTACACTGGCCACTGCCTCTACTCTCCTTTCGTCTGTAGCTGGGTTTGATAAGGGGTTCCGCAATAGGGGCAAAAACGATGCTTGAGAGAGGTGATGGGTTCTTGGCAGCTGATACAGCGATCTTGTAGCCGAGTACCACAAGCAAAACAGTGTTTAGATCTGATATCCATCCACAGGGGTTCAGGCGCACTGCCGGCGCGCCAACACTGGGGGCAAAACTTCAAAGTTTGCGTGGCTTGGATGGCTCGGCCTCTGCTAATGGAATCCAAGTAATCTGGAGGGATTTGTAGGGCACATGCTAAACCCTGACGTGTTTTGTGATTGAGGGAGTGGGTTTTACCGCGCTCCAGCTTACCCAAACTTTGGGCGTGGATATTGGCCTTAAGGGCGACTTCCTTCTGGGTGAGACCGAGTCTGACTCGCAGGCGGCGAAGATACTCAGCCAAGGATTCATCAGGATGGGGGAGGGCATCAGATTCTAAAGGTTGCATGGATTTATCACTTAATATTCCTTCTCCAGAGGTATAGTGCATGAGGCGAAGTGAGTCTTTAGATTTAAGCAAAGCTCTAGATGAATCAGCCTTTAGCCACCGTGGCGACCCAGTTTTTAGATCGCCCCCATCTGGCCCCGAGTACAACCCGTTCCTATGAACTGACCCTGATGCCGTTATTGAAGCAATATGGCAGCTGGTCAGTGGAATTATTAGATGCTGAGATCCTGTCAGACTATCTCAATAGCCTGACGCACCTGTCTTACACCACTCACCACCGGCATCAAGCTACCCTCAATGCCTTGCTCAACTTTGCTGTTCGCCAGAGGTATATCCGCAGCAATCCCATTGCCCAGTTAGAGCATCGTTCACCGGATAGAGCTAAGGGAGAACATCTAAGTGATCAGCCCATTCGATTCTTGAAACCAGAGCAATTGACCACCCTGTATCAAGCTGTTTATAACGATGCGCGTTTGTATGCACTGGTGAAGCTATTGCATCACAGTGGGGCCCGCATTTCAGAAATTTTGGCCTTGGATTTGGCAGAAGTCGATCTAGAGCAACGACAATTTCAGGTCGTGGGTAAAGGCAACAAAACCCGTTGGTGCTTTTATAGCGAAGATGCAGCTGCAGCCTTGCAGAAATACATTGAGTTCTATCGCCATACGCCCTCGCCGGCATTATTCACAGCCCAAAAGACCCCCACAAGTTCGGTGACACGTATGAGTTACCGAACAGCCCATCATCACTGGCATCAATCGATTCAAAGCTATCAACATCTTCAGGGAGTGAGGTTGCACGATCTGCGCCATACCTTTGCGACAGAGCGAGTGGGACTAATGGGGCTTGAGGAACTCAGAGCCTTAATGGGACACCAACATATCCAGACAACCCTTCGATATCAGACAGTCACATCCGAACAAGCAAAAGGGGCTGCTCAGCGAGCGTTTCAACGTTTAGCAAATACAGTCTAATAAGATGCTTTCAAACTAAGGATATTGGTAGCTCGATAACTACTACCTTGCAGGTAAAAATGGAGAGATCTCAGAATATAAGAATTACTCTGCAATCAAAGAATGAGTTTAAAAACGAGGCTAAGACAATGAAAATGACTTCCATTTCACGAGATTAAATTCAATCGTCGCCTGGAATAACTATCAGATATAGATTTCAGCCTTATGGTCCTCTAACCTAGGAATCGTTGTCATACCCCGTGTTGGCTAATATCCGAGGAGTGAAAGAACCATGGGCGGTGATTACAGATGAATCACCCACGCTACAGACCTTGTGGCAATACGCTTTGAGGTTTCGGGTCGAAGAATTATTTCTCGATAGTAAGTCTGGAGTGTTTGAGCTAGAAGAGTCGAAAATTCGCTGTGCTGATGCATTAGAGAGGCTTTATCTGGTTGCTGCTGTGGCACTGCTATTCAGCACGACTCAAGGAATGGCTGTTCACATTAAAGGGCTGCGCCAACAGGTTGATCCACATTGGCGGCGAGGCATTAGTTATCTCAAAATTGGATTACGGTGGCTCAAGGGGGTAGTCCATAAAGGACGGGAGTTGTTGATGCCAGTCCCCTTGCTCTGCCATGATCCACAACCGTGTTTTGCGTCTAAAAAAGCTCAAAAGAAACACTACAACAAAATCTGGTTCTCTCGCATCCGCTCTTTACAGTGCAAGGCTTTATGAGCAGGGGAAGGCGAAGATCTGTCAGGCAGTCAGGGTCTTTGGTCTTCTTGAGTCGCTAGAGTCTATTCAGAAGGTTTTGTCTGCCCTGACTGCTTTGTATCCAGAAAGCCTAAGCTATGATGATTAACCTAGTACACTCCCTAGCCGCCCAGGTAGCTGTTGATGGCTTTACCTTTGATGTTATCTGCGATTTTAAGTCTGTTGGTATCTTTGTTCTGGATGGGTGTGGGGCTTTCCTATTTCCAACGAGAGAGCTGCTCAATATAGGCTGGGAGATAGCTCTGTTCCTGATAGTGGCAAGACTTTATATTCTCCTCTGCCCTCACCATAAAACTGGAGGTCCAGGATTGCCTTGTCGATGATCAAGCTTTATAGCGTCTGCTTGCCAGATCAACTTAAATCGCTCCAATCCTTTTGGGCTGATATCGATCTCGTCATCGGTCAATATCAGTTCACCATTAGCAAAGGTTGAGCCAGCTGCACTGAGGATACCAATGAACTCATCGTGATCTGCGATAACCTGAACAGAGCGCTTCAGACCACCATAGGAATATATCTGGGCAATTTGATCCATGGTGACAGGGTAGTGATCAAATAACACTCGAATGTAGAGAGAGAGCAGGGGCATCGGATCATCGCTGCCAAACACGGCATTGCAGATGCAGGTCGATGTAGACAGCATCCAAGTAGCAATCTTTTTGGGATCGGTAGAGCGCTCTCGTGCCATTTCCAAAAGAAGATCCATCATATTGTTCCTAAAGGGAACATTCAGACGAGTTTCTAGATTTTTCCAGACGGCTAAAGTATTAGGATCCATTTTAGGTCGAGCTTTTCACTTGCTATATCCTTGGATACCCAAATTAGCGCAAAAACCGTCTAGCGATTTACTCAATAAGACAATCTGGACAGCAATCCCTCCAAAGACTCCTGTCATTGAATAACCACTGAATGAACTGTGGGTCTGATGAAGGTGGGTTGGGGTTGCGATGTTTCGATGATGGATTGCACTAACAATCAATATCATTCCTTTAATGAACTATGGACGACCCAACTAAAGTAATTCTGAACATCAAAGAAAGCCAGGTTGTTGAGTCCTGGTGCAAGAATGCTCAACCTTGGATTGATGCTATCAGAGGAAATCAAATTGAAAGTCGAATTAGGGTTACCAACCAGGCTATCTGCGAAGCCGTGACCAAACTCGCCCCTGAGAGGGCATTAGATCTTGGTTGCGGTGAGGGGTGGCTGACGCGATACCTTCTATCTAAAGGTATAGAAACAGTGGGTGTAGATGCTTCTGCTAAGCTGATCGAAGAAGCTCAAAGCCATCACATTAGTGAGTATTACTGCATTGAGTATAGTGCGATTCCTTTGCAGCTTATGCATCGGCAATTTGATGTAGTAGTTGCCAATTTTTCATTGTTTGGAGATCAATGCGTTGAAAATTTACTGCCTAGTATCAAGGGAATGCTCAATGATTCTGGTTCACTAGTGATTCAAACACTACATCCCAAGATTGCCTGTGGTAGCTTGCCTTATCAAGATGGATGGCGTGATGGTTCATGGTCAGGCTTTAGCAGTGACTTTACTAATCCTGCACCCTGGTACTTTAGAACCTTGGAAAGTTGGATATCCTTATTATCACGCTATGATATGCAGCTTACAGAAATAATAGAGCCCACAGATCCTGTTACAGGTAGGATAGCCTCAGCTATTTTTATTACCTCATGAATGAAACAAGAATTATTCTTCCCAATAAGTCAATTGCACCGTTTGCATATCCACATCATTGCTCAGTAATGTTTGTGAGTCTCCGACAAAGTTCTCATGAGGCATGCCTAACTCGTACATAGAATTTTTGGTATTTACATACATGCGACCACTATTAGAGAAGTATCCCTGAATAGGAGAAGTTCTTAATGGTGTTCCTGACGGATACTTAGGATGATTGTGAATTTTTCCACGAATCACAACATTGTTACTCAGATCAACGCACATCCAAGCTTCAATAATAGATTGGCAAAGAGAGGGTGTATCAGGTGTAGTCGGGGAAGATTGAGCGTTCTGCAAAAAATAGTCAATGATTTCATCAGCAATCATAGTGACGAGGTTCTGAAGATGGCATGTAATGACTTAGAGGGCCAAAGAATAGGAAAATCATGTGTTTTTCCACTCTAACAATCATTAATTTCCTCTCCACGCCTGCTTTTAGAGGCTATTCCATGAGGATCAAGATGAGGTGCCTCTCTAAGCAGACTCAGCATGTTTCTCCAGTTTTTTCATGATTTTGTTGAGGATCAGTCGGATAGCTTCATGACTCAAACCAATCTGTTGGCCGATCGCTCTCATCGACTTGGGCTGATCATCCTCCAGGCCATATCTTTGGCTGAGTACAAATCGTTCCCGTTCATCTAGATTCGCCATTACCTGAGACAGTTCCTCGTCAAGTTGTAGAGATTCCATGTAAAGCGTCGGTTGATCATCTCCAGCTAGTAGATCGAGGAGCGTATCTTTTTGTTGTTGGCCGACAAGCTGATCAAGGGACGATACCTTTTGGAATAATTGCAGGGTACGACTAATAGTTTTCGGCTTGATATCGGTGGCTTCCGATAATTCTGATAGTGATGGTTTTCTACCAAGTGTTTGATTGAGTTCTCTGTAGTGCTTCTTGATTTTGTTGGCCTTATCCCAATGATTGTGAGGTAGGTAGATGGGACGTGATTTTGCTCGGACAGCAGCCGTAACCCCTTGTCGAATCCACCAGTAGGCATAGGTGCTGAAACGACAGCCTTGGGCAAGGTCAAATTTATCAACTGCGGTACTCAATCCAATGCTGCCTTCTTGAATCAAGTCCATCAAAGGTAAGCCCCGGTTCTGATGTTTCTTGGCAATGGAGACAACCAAGCGCAGGTTGCACTCGATCATCCTTTGCTTAGCTCGGAGGCTTCCCGCTTTAGCTTGTCTGGCAAGCTCAATTTCTTCTTCATGGGATAGGAGGGGATAACGGCCCATTTCCTGGAGGTATAAATGAAGACTGTCATTGTTTGTAGCCATCATTGAACCTTGCAAACATCATGGGTAGAGGAATACACCGAAATACTATCAATGGGGCCAGAATTTTTTATTTCTTAAGAAAATCGAAGAATGATTGACAAGTTTCTCAGAGTTCGGGAGTATTGCTGAAAATAGTTCAGTAGTCTCACTCAGGCTACTCTGCCACTCATTTCAGACTATAGAAACATCCAATAGCTCAACTGTTCCCTTTGATCGATGAGTTCTCCATCCCAACAACAGTTTATTCAGTACCTGCAAACTGAGCTAGAGATTTCAGAAGAAGCGATTGACTTGGCCTTGCGTCGTCAAAAGCCATCACGGGGTCCGTTGCATATGGTTCTATGGCAACATGGGCTGATCGACCTTGACCAACTTGGGAAAGCTTTTGAATGGCAAGTGAACGCAAAAGTAGCCATTGCGAACAGATTGTAGTTCCCAATAAAAAAGCCGGGAGGTCTAAAAGGTTACCCACCAGCTTGGTTGCAGGAATGCAGTGAAAACAAAACTTGTCTGTCAGACTATCAAGATTTTACTTTCTCCTTGAAATCCTTCCCAGCACTGAAAGCAGGGACTCTCGTTGCTGGGATATTCATTTTTTCTCCTGTCTTAGGATTACGCCCTTCTCTAGCCTTGCGATCTCTGGCTTCAAAGCTGCCGAAGCCAACGACGACAACTTTCTCACCGGAGCTAACCGTTTCCACGATTGTCTCAATAGCAGCCGAAAGAATTACATCAGCTTCCTTCTTAGTGGCACCAGTATTTTCAGCAATTTGGTCAATCAATTCGCCCTTATTCATATAAGTCTGTTGAAACGCCGTTGAGCATTGTAACTCAGGGCATTAGAAGGAAGTGATGGATCGTTTGAATCTTATTCCGAATTGGGAATGCTAGAAAAGTCATGCGAACTCTGTGAGCTTTAATTCACGGAGTGTATGGCTCCCTAGTCGTTCTCTAGTTCTTCTTGAATTGGAGAACGACGCACCAAAATTTATATGTGACTACTATAGAAGAAGATAGCCACTTTTCTGGTCGTCTAGCTTACTCTTACAACTCCCAGCCAAATATTGGGCTGGGCTTTTCATGGCTACCTGAACACTCTCCAGTACAAGCCACGAGGGCATGGTTCAAGCTTTAGGATGCCAGGGTAACACTTTTCGATAATTAAAAAATCTATATAACCCTTGTATAGTAGTGCTCTTAAGCTTTTTCTCTTAAGTAAAAGTGTTGCCCTGATTTGAACAGTGCCACTTAAGTTGATAACCTTCGTTGCGACTTATACCAGTTGTGGGCTTTATTAACTTGCTCTGTCCAGAAGCTTAAAACAGTATCTTCCTTTTTATCAGGCAATACATTTAGCAACTCCATCCAATCGAAAAAAATCTTACTGGGTTTATATTCAGTGCGATTGACTACAAGTGCATTTGCCATGAAGCCATGCTCACAATAGCTATGACATGAAATTTGCCCTAGGAAATCGCCAATGATATGTCTATCTAATCCTGTTAAGCCAGAGGTGTTCATGTAATATGAATCTCCATCATCAACACTAGGCAAATGAAATTCTATACCGCTGACCAAATCAGAGTATGTTATTAAGCTCGACCTTTTACCGATTTTCGCGATTCGTTTTTCTAATTCTGCATAGGCAATAGGATCTTGTGGAGCATAGGTCCATTGCCATTCAGCTAGCTTTTTAGCAACTTCATCCAAATTTCGCCACCCTTAGACTTACCACTTTCTTATTCATCTCTTGCATTCTATCAAGCAGAACAGTGACAAGCTCTTAGTTGGTATAACTCCACCCCAAACCCCCTCAAGTCTCCACCACCCGAATCACCACCGGGGGAACTGCGGGCTTTGTGAAGTGCCAGAGAAAAACTGCTGATACACCTATGACTATGGTAATGATCGCGACGAGGATAGCAGCGGTCTATCAGATGATCGATTAATCATCCCAGTCAACCTCAGTCTCGCATTCTTCATCTGGCAAGGTTTCTTCAAACCTTCCAAGCTGATAACAAAAACTTCTATCTCACTGGCATTTTCGCATCTGCATTCTTTGGTCAATATTATTGCCCACGTCGAGCTGATTGACGAGCCAGCCAATACTTTCAAATTGATAAACGTCCGATATTTGGTGCGATCAGGCTACCAATATAGAGGTAATCCTCCGTTTCTGTTACAGCCGTGTTCAGGGGATAGGTCCCTTGTGGATCTTGTAAATTCTGAACAACGTTACCACTGCTATCAACAGCAATGATATGACCATATGGCTGTGCTTTAGGCCGCAAGAACGCTGGCATACGCTGTACAACCTTTCGCATAAAGGGCTTATCCGATAGTTGGTCTAATACAGCACTTCGAGGAGAAACTAGTGCTATCCAAAAGCGATTGTCTAGCCCTGTGGTTATGTTATCTGGGAAAGCAGGTAAGTCTTTGAGAAACGTCTCATATTGCTGAAGGGGCGACATGCGCCGTAAACCCCTTGCTATTTGTGCAATAACCCGATAGATAAGAAAAAAGATGGGCTGCAAATGATGTATCTCCAGCTCACCTTATTGACAATGATATTGCCACTATACCAACCCCATTTACGCCGTCAACTGTCTCCTGCCCAGTATCTTCTCCTAGAGATCCTCGTTCATCTATTACAAACACTTCGCTGCGTCAAAATCGAGACGCTAGCAGAAGGGCTGCCACTGCCGATTCTTTTTGCCAGTCGCCGAAAAAAATCCAACGGTTCTTATCCTTACCGACCCTTGAGCTTGAAACGCTTTGGCTACCGCTGGTTAAGCTGTGGCTGAGCCAGCAGTATCCTCAAGGCTCCCAGCTTTATGTCGTCATCGACCGTACGAGTTGGGGAGTGATTAATCTATTGATGGTCAGCGTGGTCTGGCAACATCGCGCTATTCCCGTATGGTGTGAAGCCCTCTGCAAAAAGGGCAGCAGCAACTATGACGAGCAAACCGCTGTTTTAAGCAAAGTTATCCGCCATTTATCAGCCTATCGTCTGGTCATCCTCGGTGACCGAGAGTTTTGTTCCGTCAAGCTGGGGCAGTGGTTAGGCCAACAGAAGGTCTACTTTTGTCTGCGACTCAAGCGCAATACCGAAGTGGCTCTGGCCCAGCAGTTTACTCAACAACTCCAACAGTTTGGCCTTGTCCCAGGTCAAAAGCTATTTCTCAATGATGTGCGCGTCACTCAGGCTAAAGGCTTTGGAACTTTCAATGTGGCAGCCAAGTGGAAACGACGGTATCAGGGCTTTGCACCTGATGAAGCATGGTTTATTCTCACCAACTTCTGTGACCTCAATAGTGCTATCGTCAGCTACCAAAAACGCTTCTCTATCGAAGAGATGTTTCGGGACTTCAAGCAAGGAGGCTATTCTCTCGAAGGCTCTCAAGCCATGCAAGAACGGTTGGTGGCTATCGTTATTGTGATTGCCATTGCCTATACCAGTGCGGCACTGCAAGGGCAAAATCTCAAGCAAAAAGGACTACAGCGCTATATTACTAGACCCGAATCCACCACTTCACTGAACAAGCGGCATAGTGCATTCCGAGTTGGACTATCTGCGTATATGTGGGCCATAACGGGGGATGGAGTTCTGGCTCGATTGGTGGATGAGCTAATGAAACTCTCTCCCAATAAGCTGCCTGAATATCAACGGGGTATGAGAGCGATGGAGCTTGTCTGTGCTGGGTTGTAGCCTTCATGTCGCCCCCTCAGCTCATATTGCCCTTTTTTGGGGCCATTGAGCCAATAACGAATTACTCGGTAATTCCCTGTTTCATTGACTAGCACATACGTTTGGTCGTGGCTGACCGCAACGCCATTAGCGAAGTTCAGATCGTCTAATAGTGTCTGTACAGTTCCATCAGTAGGGTTAAAAACTAACAGTCTTCCATGACTTCCATGCTCCATCAGATCAAGAAGACTAGCTTCGTAGGTACCTCGCCATTCCTTTGCCCCAAATTTTGTAGAAGCGTCTGAAAAGTAGATTTTGCCGTCATCGGCTATGTCTACATCATTTGCATAGCTAATCGGCACTCCGTCCGCTTCAGTGGCCAACTCAGTAATTGTTTTATCTTTTGCTATGGATAAAAGGCCACGAAAAGCATCAGCAACAATCAAATTACCACTCTTGTCAAAATCAATGCCTAGCGGGCGACCACCCGTTTCAATCCAATTCTCTGAGCTTGAACCATTAGGTTGCAGTCGTACAATCCGACCTTCGTGGGTCGAGGCATATATACGCCCTTGGCTATCTAGGGCAATATCCTCAGGGCCATGATTGTCCCCTAGAGGTAACTCCTGAATATCTTTGAGGCGTTCATTGGATTCAAATGCTCCGCTGTAGCCAGGATTGAATGGTGCCTCCCATGCGACGGGTTCAATGGGTACAGGCCAGGCAGTCAAGTAAAGAACAATGAGGGCAACGATTAGTAGTAGCCTTAGAGACCTATTGCGCTTGCCTCGCTTCGTGGTGACTGAAATTCGTGACATAGTAGGGGCTGGTTAGTACAAATTGAAGAACAATAGCTATAACTAGGGGTATTGTTTAAGAACCCCAAAAATAACGATTATGGGCTCTAAACCAAATGTTGTGATTCGCTCAGCGAACTCAACTGATCTCCCTTATTTAGAAAATATACGAAAGTCAGCGTTCGTACCTGTCTTTTCCTCATTCCGTAAAATTCTGGGGGATGAAATCTACAATTTGGCGCAAGCGCATGAAGATGAAGCACAAGGCGACTTTCTTGCATCCTTGCTCGAACCAGACTCTGATTGGAAAGTCTATACTGCTGCGATAGATAGCACGGTCGTTGGTTTTGTCTCGTTCCAACTCAACTTAGATAGGAAAGTTGGTGAGATTGGACTTAACGCTGTAGACCCAAACCATTCAGGAAGGGGTATTGGCACAATTATGTATAACTTTGCAATTGCAAAAATGAAAGAGGTGGGGATGCAAGTTGCAACGGTGGCTACGGGTGGAGACCCAAGTCATGCCCCAGCACGTCGAGCTTATGAGAAAGCTGGTTTTACGGTACAGATTCCAAGTGTGTGGCTGTGTCAAAACTTTAAATGTGGCAGGCCAAGAATAGGCCATTTCGTATTGGGCACATCAGCAACGGCATCTTGATTGACTTCCTATTAGATGGCTTGTACTTCCAGGTGACCCTTGAACTTTTGATGAAGCTACCGCTGTTTTATCAGCCGCTGGAACCGTAAGGATAGGTGATCTCATTCCGGGGATTGCCTCGCGTTCTCAATCTCCGATACCAACCTTCGACATCACACCTATTAATTTCACCCAGTCTTCCGGCTTTTCAGATTCTATATTACTTAGCTTTGATTAGGATAAAAGCCCCAAATTGCAGCAACTTGGGACTTCTTTTACTTTTAGCTTGATTCAGTTACTTATCGTTTGATGCAGTCCAATGACTCTCCTGATCCATTCGATTTTTTAGCTAACCTATGCTATTCGGTAGTCTTTCACTAGGATTACCACCATCTAAAAAAACGACGACGACGGCCACGACGACGCAAAAATCGGAAAAAAGCGACTTTTTCTTGACTTTCAATCTTATTCAAAGCTTCAGCGTCTTCCAACGCATTAGAGTCAAGTTCATTCAGCTCAGAGTTCACCGCAGAAAGGTTTTGATGCTCAGGTGTAGTGGGGGCAATGGTGGTTAGTAGAGGTTGTATCGGCTCTGTCGTTTTACTCATCGCCTTTTGTGTTGCAGTAGTCATAAGACATAAAGAAAATAAACTGGCGCTTAGTAATACTTTGGTGGGGGTGCTTTGGTATTGAGTCATTGTTCAGAACCTCGTTTAGTGAAAAGAAGTAAGTTGTTTAACTTGTCCTCACTATCGCGAAACCCATAAGCAGAAACAATCCTGTTTTATTCAGGAAAATTCAGGTCTTGTTTTTGGGGTGTGATCTCAACTCGATACCAACTCCCTCGAACTAAGCTCAGAACTGCCAGAACGATCAACCGTATTTAAATTAGGGGCAAGCTGATGATATCCACAGACAATCACATAACTGGGTCCAAGAGTTGTCTTTTCTTCAAGACAATTGATTCAAAGCAAAACCTGAATACTTAAACTCAGAAACTGCCAACATGAAATTTCACTGTACCTATTGCGGACGTAAAATTGAATCTGGAAATAAGCTGTCTGGACACTTGATGAAGTGCCCGAATTGTAAGGCCGAGGTTACAGTACCCCATCAACAGAGAGTCCAAACTCCTGAGAAACTCGTAGCCAGTTCCAACAAGTCTGAATCTCATCGAACAAAGGGCTTTGCTTATCGACGCATGTTTCTCATTAGTCTAATAGCATGTCTAGTTTTCGGTGCTTTGACCGCGATCTATTCGCTGACTACATCCAGTTTTAACTCAAGCCAAGCAACCATACTGCTTACGACCATCTCATTAGGAACGTATAGTATGACTGGCTTATGTTGCGCTACTTTGATAGGCCATCCTCAGTACAGCCTACTAGGTCGGATTGGTATTGCAATATCAATGATTGGTGGATTATGGGCTTTTGTGACTAATCTGTTCCTCTTGGCTGCTCCCAAAATTTTTGAAGGGGGATCATTATTACAGGGTCGTTTATCCTTTCTCGTGATTGCAGTCGCTTTTGCTCATAGTGCACTGTTACTAAGGATAAACACGATAAATGCAACTGTGCAGAACATACGATATTTTACCCTCGGCATCATAGCCCTGTTTTCAGTGGTGCTTTTGGGTAATATTATGGCCCCAGAAGATTTTCCCAAAGCTTGGAGACTATTTAGTGTGCTTGCGGTATTAGATGTACTGGGAACAATCGCAACACCTCTTTCACATGCAGCAACTAAGGAAACTAAAGCTCACTGATAAACTGTTCATTTCTGTTTACTCCTCTAAATCCTTAGCAGAGCTTGAATACAACAGTGATAACCCCCTGCCTGAACTGCTGCTTAGGAAGCTCTGCAATCCTTCCTATGAAATACCTGCAACTGATGAGGCAGTGCTAAAATCTCAGATTTTGCAGGGGATTTATGTTTAGGTTTGGGATGGGGGTTGGTATTAGGAAATGTGGGCTTGCGATGGCCGAAGGCCGGTCGGAGACCATCGTAACTCGATACCAACTCCTCGACATTGCACCTATTAAATAACTCTATCTTTTCAGAATCTAGCGAGAATCTGTATTGCCTAGCCTTTTTCTTTCTTGCTCAAAACCTGTTGCGGTGTTAGCTAAACCTTAACTGCTAACCGCTTCAACTCAGCATGATCATTTTCTTGCTGTGCATTCCAAATATCATGATCGGCCTGCATTCGCATCCAGGTTAGCGGCTCCAGGCCCAAAACCCTAGACAGCCTCACGGCCATATCAGAACTCAGGGAAATTTTGCCATTGGCCAGCCTTGAAAAATTACCGGGGCTGACCTCTAAAGCATTTGCAACATCGGTCAAAGTCCATTCATTCGGTTCAAGAAACAATCCCTGAATGACCTCGCCGGGGTGGGGTGGGTCATGCATCAACATCAGTGGTAGTCCTCGTAATCAAGCAGAATAACGTTGCCATCGGTGAATTCAATTATGCCAAATAAGGTATAATTTTAACATGACTGATAAACCCATTAATTGGATAGGAACATCGTTAGAAGATATATCAAAATTTCCAGAAAATGCGCGTCGCAAAGCAGGGTTTCAGCTTCGTCTTGTTCAAACAGGTGAGGAACCAACGGATTTCAAATCCATGTCTACCGTTGGGGTAGGAGTCAAAGAAATTCGCATACGTACTGAAGATGCTTATCGTATTTTCTATATCGCTAAATTTAAGGAGGCTGTTTATGTCCTTCATGCATTTCAGAAAAAGACCCAAAAAACATCGAAGATGGATATTGAGATTGGGCAGAGACGTTATCAACAATTACTTCAATATAAGAAGTCAAGGGAGTAGCCGACTATGAATCAAGAAGAGCTTAAAGTAACTCAGGGCAGCCAAAATGTATTTGACGATCTGGGGTTTGCCCCAGAGGACTCCCAGAACCTGAGAATCAAAGCTGATCTGATGCTAAACTTGCGTAGTTTCATTCAATCTAAAGGATGGACCCAGCAAAAAGCAGCTCAATTTTTTGGTGAGACACAGCCTCGCATAAGCGATCTTATGACTGGAGATATTGAGCGATTTAGCATTGATAAGTTAGTCAAGATGTTGTCTCGTGCAGGTCTTGAAGTAAGGGTTGAAGTGGGCTTGAAAGCTGCTTAATATCCTCTCCTTGTATGCCCAATAGTGCAACATCCTCAAATAAAGGCAGGGAGCAGAGCAAAGGCACGGCTTTGTGATGGCGACATTGCCGATCTGATGTGTGCTAAGCTCTTGCTCGTTTCGGGGGTGCCCACTTTCGCATCGTCTTAGGCCAATTTTCGACTCAACACCAGCCCCCGAAACCTGCCAAACGGCGAGCGTCTTTTCTTAACATTTGCACCGATAGCCCAGCATTGCCATTCTCAAACTGTTCGGAGACTCCCCGCCAGCCCAACTCCCGGTAAAATCTAGCAGAACTGACCCTAGCGTTAGACCAAATCGGTCTTACTTGATTGGACTCTCGCAAATCCTCAAGCAAGCATTGGATAAATCCTGTGCCAATCCCCTGATTTCTCTAGCCTGGAGCTGTCGCCATTGCTCTAAGTCGCCATGCAGCTTCCCCGTGCCAGGTCGAGGGAATGAGGGTAACGCAGCAGATCACCTCTCTCTGGTGGTTCAGTGCTCCATAATGCCGGGTCTCCTGGTCCTGGTCTTCTGCAAAGATGACCTCAGCGATAGGCAAAGCTGGCCGTAAAACTTGGTGGCGAAGCTGGCCGTAAAACTTGGTGGCGAAGCTGGAGGATACGATCTGCGGTCGTTGGGGTGAAGGTGATCATGGTGGGTTGGATCTCAATTCGATCCCAAACTCCAATCGTCATACCTAACAATGTGGAGCTAGAATCTTAAGCTGCTAGATGCTCTCCAAAATCTGACACTTCAATGTCAGATAGGCTATACAAAAACACACCATTGCCAATATTTACAGCTTGTCCAGATAGAATATCGACGCTTCCAGACAGAACATCAATAATACGTTGAGCTAAGGTAGGAGACACTTCAGACACATTTAGCATAATCAACTGACCAAGCTTCAGTTGTTCAATAACCTGTTGAACCTCTTCAAAAACTTTAGGTTTAACCAATCTAATTTTTTGTGTAGAAGAACCAAAGAGAGGAATGACGTTACTCATGATCAGAGTTGCTGCCGGATTAACATAAACACTAATGTTCCCTCTCCGAAACTAACTTATTTATTAGCAGTACGAAGAATAGATTTCCTTTAGAATTAGAGAGCTTAAAACCTTTATCTAAGAATCAACTAGCATCTCAGTTTCCACTTAAAGCTTGAGATACCATTATTCCTAAACAGTCTCCAATCTTGAAAAGGAGGTTATAGATGCAGCGATTTGAGCGCTTCCAATCAATTCAACAGCTCGACCCGAGAAAGGATAACTGCGAAATTTGCAGACAACTAGTGGGTTATGAATTTCCTTGGGATATCACCCGTGCATTAGAAATTGCACTCTTTCGCACCTTTTGTGTACCCAGCATAGCTACTCTCCTAGATCGTACTGCGGAGTTCCACCACCATTCCCAAAAACGCTACGACGACACGGGATTGATGGTTTCTTTACTGTTTAAGTGGGGGCATAATTCACCTAAAGGCCAGGCTGTAATTCAACGCATGAACCAAATTCATGGTCGGTTCCCTATTGACAATGCTGATTATGTTTACGTTCTCTCTACCTTTGTGTATGAACCTATACGGTGGGTTGAGCGATTTGGGTGGCGTCAGTTAAGCCAATTAGAAAAACAGGCTTTATTTCACTTTTGGTCTTCTGTCGGACAACAAATGAAGATTCAAGATATCCCCAGCACCTATGAAACCTTTGAGCAATACAACCTAGAATATGAGCATCATCATTTTCAGTACAGTGAGGTCAATCAACGAGTGGGAGAATCTACATTAACCCTCTTTCTCAGTTGGTTCCCAGCCCCTTTACGCCCGCTAATCCAACCCTTTGTATATGCGCTCATGGATGATGCCATGATCCATGCGTTTGGTTTTCCATCTCCACAAATATGGCAGCGAGAATTTTTAGAGAAATTGCTGAGGTCTCGTGGAAAGCTACTTCGCTATTTCCCCCCACGTCAAATCCCTAGTTTCTATAGCGATGAACCGCAACGGAGTTATCCTAAAGGTTATGGTTTAACTGATTTAGGCCCACCCAAAATACTATCGGACTTAAATGCTCGAAGAATAAAGACGCAGCAGGATCGATAGAAATCTGAGTGGCTCGACCACTCTCCTCGTCTGACTAGCCTTGCAATCCTCTAATTTCGCTCATGCTTAAGCAGACTCAGCGTGTCTCTCCAACTTCTTCATGATCTTATTAAGGATTAGTCGAATAGCTTCATGACTCAATCCAATCTGTTGGCCTATTGCTCTCATGGACTTGGGCTGATCATCTTCAAGGCCATATCTCTGGCTGAGGATAAATCGCTCCCGTTCATCTAAATGCGCCATTACCTGAAACAGTTGCTCGTCGAGTTGTAGAGCTTCCATGTAGAGGGTCGGTTGATTATCACCAGCCAGTCGATCAAGGAGGGAATCTTTTTGTTCAGGACCAACGGGCTGATCGAGGGACGATACCTTTTGGAATAATTGCAGGGTCCGTCTAACGATTGCCGGTTTGATGCCTGTAGCTTCCGATAATTCGGAGAGGGATGGTTCTCGACCGAGTTGTTGATTGAGTTCTCGGTAGTGCTTTTTAATTTTGTTGGCTGTATCCCATTGATGATGAGGGATATAGATAGGACGTGATTTGGCTCGAAGGGCAGCGGTAATCCCTTGTCGAATCCACCAGTAGGCATAGGTACTGAATCGACATCCTTGGGCAAGGTCAAATTTATCAACAGCAGTACTTAATCCAATGCTGCCTTCTTGAATCAGGTCTAGCAAAGGTAATCCTCGGTTTTGATGCTTCTTGGCAATGGAAACGACCAGGCGCAAGTTACACTCGATCATCCTTTGCTTAGCTCGAAGGCTTCCCGCTTTGGCTTGTCTGGCCAACTCAATTTCTTCTTCATGGGAAAGGAGGGGATATCGAGCCATTTCTTTGAGGTAGAAATGAAGACTGTCAGTGGTAGTAGCCATCATTGAACCTGGTGAACATCACTGGTAGAGAATTACCCTGAATAGCTTGATAGGGGAAGGAAAATTGATATTTCTTAAGGTAAAAATAGACATAAAGAAGCTGGCAGAATCATACAAATATCCGCCAGCTTGGATGTAGGAATGAGGTTAAATCTTTAGCGATGTCCTTAGTTTATCAGTCCTTCACTTTCGCTTTGAAGTCTTTACCCGCACTAAAGGCAGGCACTGTTGTTGCCTTGATTTTAAGTTTTTTGCCTGTCTGGGGGTTTCGCCCATCCCGAGCTTTACGATCCCTCGCTTCAAAGCTGCCAAAGCCTACGAGGGTGACCTTCTCACCAGAACTCACACTGTCGATAATTGCCTCAGTCATAGCTGAGAGTATGGTATCGGCCTGTTTCTTAGTCGCACCAGATCGCTCAGCAATAGCATCAACTAAATCACCTTTGTTCATGGTTATACCTAACAAGTGGGTCAGTATTGCATCCTAGGCTTTTCATGTGAGGTTTTCTTGAGGATTAAGATTCTGGGCTTCTAGTAAGTTGTTGTGATGGCTTTGCACCTCTTCCAGCATTCCAGCAATCATTGGAATACATTCGTTCATGACCTGGATGGGTTGCCATTGAGGAGATTCAGGTTGTTATGACATGGTGATAATAGAATCAGAGGATTAGTGGCAACCTATCAGATTCAGCCTCAACAAATACCACTTGTTACTTTGGGTGTCGGTTGAGATTTCTAGTTGGTGTTTTCCAGATCGTTTTCAAGCGCTGTAATCCTTTTTTGTTGATATTGATTTCGTCGTCTATGAGCTTAAGCTCACTATTGGCAAAGCTTGAGCCAGCAGCCCAGAGGATGCTAGTGAATTCATTATGTTTAAGGTCAGAGGGAACAAATTTTACCAGTTCATCATTGGAAAATATTTCATGGATTTTCTTCATGGTGTCAGGATACTGAGCCTCTAGTGCTCGGATGTAAAGCGAGAGCAAGGGTGTGGGATCATCAGCACCAAATATGGCATAGCAAATACAGGTGGAGGTCGTCACCATCCAGATCGCTATTTTGTGCGGTTCAGTGGTGCGATCTCGGGCCATCTCCAAAACGAGATCAACCATGTTTTTCCTAAATGGATTATCCAGACGAGTCTCTAGGTTTTTCCAGACGGCTAGGATGTTTGGATCCATTGGAGATTATGTTTTTCAGTCCTTTTATATCTGGATACCTAAATCAGCCCAACGGTCATAATTGAGAATTCCCTTTAGTATGGCAGCCTGGACAGTAGATCCTCCACAGCCTCCTATCATTGAATCACTACGGAGGGGAATTTTGAGGATCTGGTGAAGTGCTACAAGCAACCCCCAAATCCTCAAAATTTCCCTCCGTGTCAATTACCCAAGACTGGTTCACCAAATCTCTGAGAGTGTTCGACCATCTCAGCTCTGGCTCAATCTCCAATAAGAAAAAATTAGCTTTCAGTTTCTCTAGGGATTCTGAATACTCTTGCAGAAACATTGAAGTCAATGGTGCAATCCCATCGGTAATAAATACAATATCGACCTCACTGTAATCAGCATCCTGTTCAATGATGTCCCGTGCTTTCTCCAGTGGCGCTTGAAACTTTGTCCCACCATTAGTAGGACTTGTGATCAACAATCGGATCATCTGATCAATATCCTCTTTGGGATGAATTTGAATTGGCTCAAAGCAAATCGACTCAAACCGAATCACTGATAACACCCGATCTTGCTCATTCGCTAACTTCACCAAAGCCACAATCAGCACTTTTGACCATAAATCTCGGACTCAAGCATGGCCTGTTGTTGACCATAAACGGGCTTCCCTTAAATAGTCAAAAATCCAACTAGCTAGCCCCATTGGGATGAGTTGATGTTGGTATGTGCAACAATCAATACACCGCAAACACTTGACGAACTATGGCACCCAAATTTGACTATATGAATGACAGTGGAGCCGCTGACGTTGGGCAAAGTATCTTCGAGGAAATATCGGAATCCAGAGAGGAGCCTATTGCCGCATCACCCCGGATTGAAATCAGAAAGGTGGAAGTAGAATCAACAACTAAAAAGAACGGCCAATTTCTTGGAGTAAGGGAGAGCGTTCGCTTTGCCGTACCTAATTGCAACCTATCGGTCTTAACTGAAATCGATTGGGACGAACTATCAGTTTGGGCAGACGAGACTATCAAGCAGTATTTAAAGCTAATGAACCCAGAGCTGACGCCTCTATTCCAACGAGACAATAAGAAGAAGAAGTTCAAGCCAGCGAGTACTCAAAGTCCTTGCAGCTTGGCTGAGAGATACCCTTGTTATGTAGAGCTAAAGCAGGCGAGGGGCAATATGCTGTATGTTCATTCTAAATTGCCTAACTCAGATCGACTGTGGAAAAATACTTTTTGGTACTGCTGGGCTGAGGATGTGAATCGGGTCGAAGCTGGTCTGAAGAAAAAATAAATCCGACCAAAGAGACTGGGTGATGTAGATACACCAGTTGGTCGAGATCCAAAAGAATCGGCTTTACTGCAAAATCTCTTAATTTCAAGAGAGTGTTGATTTGAGTACTGTGCCGATATAGAATTGCCATCCATCTATGCTTGGAAGTTATGGCGAAAATCAAGATGTTATTTGAAGATAATAGAAATCATCTTGCTGGAGACTGAAATCAACATGGCTTATGTATGTGAATTAGACTCTGGCCAAAACGTGTACCTTGATAATCAAGGCGATATGACCCTAATCACTTCAATGATGGTTACCCCTGGGCAGCAACAGCAGTCTAGTAATAGTTTTGAAACAGGCTGTTGGACAGCTCTACCTGAAGTTTATCGAACATCCCAGGGAGCAGTCATTAAATTGACCACTACTCAAGGTGAGCAATTTATCCAGGTGCAAGGTAGCAAAATGAGCAACATGGCGAGCATGCCATCTTTGCAGAAGTCTCAACAGATACAGATAAACCAGGGTGAGGCGACATCTTTCACTGCTTCCATTCCTGTACAGGAGACTCTACCGCAGATGCAACCCATGCAGCCGATGCAGCCGATGAAAATGGGGGATATGGAAATGGGGATGAACCCAATGGAAATGCGTATGGGCAATATGCATCTGAGTATGGAGTCAAAGGGTTCAGAATCGGCTTATCCGGAAAAGACTCAATCAACAGGACGAAACTTTTGTAATCAATGTGGAGTGGCTCTTGACGCAGAAGATCGCTTTTGTTCTAGCTGTGGACACAAATTGGCCTGAGATGGCTCCATATAAAAAATACTCTGGCTGGAATAACCCCAGCCCGACCCCAAAAAGTCTAATAATGCAGCATCCCCAAATAAAAGCAGGGAGCAGAGCAAAGGCAACAGCTCTATTTACCATTGGTCATTAAGTTCAGCTTATTGTGGGTCTTGAATTGCATCAGACTCTGTAACATTATGGAAAATTACACAGTTGGCCACTAGATGGTTGTACTTGATGCGCTTGCTTAGCTCATCACGATGATTGACCCTAATCACCTGATGCTCCCAACCAAACGCCAATATCAGATGTCAACCACTGCATCAATCAATTAAAGATCAATGCCAATTTGGGTTCCAATGTGATATCCAATGACGCCAGCGTGGAGAACGATCTACAAAATAGAAATGGGTCTGATCGGCTGACACTGATTGATCGATAGAAGCTGAGCTAATAGGAAAGCGAGATTGTATGGAACCATCTATTTTAGAAAGGATTGTAACCGCACTTTTGGAATCGGATAACCATCTTTGATGGGTTGTATCTATGACCGCAACATATTCAGATGTGACGCTTGGCGTATGGAATATATCAGTCTTGAGCTGACGAAACCACTTTTTCTTACCGTTATTGACCTTTAAGGCTGTGATTCCATACCGGGATATATGTCTATAATCGGGATCTGGATCGCATTGGATATATAGGGTCTCGGAATCCGTTGTCAAATTATTGGTGGTAGACCCAGTTCCACAAATCCCTTCCGATCTCCACTTGTTTTTCCCCGTTTTGGCATCAAAGGCTGTTACCGAATTTCTATCACTGATTAATAAAGTATTTCCTGTTAATCCGATCTTTTTAACTGGTGTAGATAGTTGAAATTTAGGTTTTCCACTCTCAGCATCCCGCACCTGAATCTTCTCGCCATCCTTAAAGTACACAGAATGTTCATTGGCGATGAGAAATTCATCATGGCTAGTTAAATGACTGCGACAAAATTGCTCAGGTAATCTAAATTCCCATTGAGTCTGTTTGATCCACAGATCCCGCTTTTTCAGAACAACTTTAGCTTGATCACAACCTGTTTTCCATATGGGGAATTGCTCAAATGTCATCATCCATAGGATCTGATTATGGTTAAATAAACTAGTTTTACCATTGAAAGATAGAAAAAAACGTTGAGAAACTTGCTCATAATCACCCGTTTCACGATCAAAGACCACCATCTGGTTAAAGTGATCATTGCTTCTGATCGGTAAATTAACAATTAATGTCTGAGGTGTAGCAACAGGCAATGCAATTTGTAGAATATTGGCTTTTTCAGCATAGTCAGAAAAAAAATTTTGTTCCCAAACAAGCTGCCCTGTTTGAGTAGAAAATGCTGAAATTTGTTGCCAACCCTGCCCATTCGAATCCGTTCGGATAATTTGTAGGAAAAGCTTGCCATTATGAATGACAGGCGTCGTAGCTTCTCCATTAAAAGAATCTAAGACTTTTGACCAACGTACCTTACCACTCTGAGCATCGATAGAAAATAATCGAAGCTCCTTCCAACTGGCAAATACGATAAAGCCAAGACAGCACAGTATGAATCCAGAAAGTCCCCATCTATTCAATAAGCGCTTTCTCATTGGGTGAATTGATTGCTAATAGTACTTTCTAGTATTTTCAATGACATTACAGTCTAGCTAATGCTCAAACTACAAATTTGTAAAGAACTTCACATGGATTATAAAGAGCTAAAACAGGCGATAAGCAGCTACTCAGAGATGGATTTAGAACAGCGAAAAAACTGGTATTCTCCAGCAGCAGAGGCTTACAACAAAGCAAGACCTCGTTACCCCCGAGATTTGATTGGTCAAGTTATAGATATTGCTCAAATATCTTCTAACTCGGATATTCTTGAGGTGGGATGTGGTCCTGCGACGGCAACAGTCGCATTTGCTCCATTAGGCTCTCAGATAGTTTGTTTAGAACCTAACGCAGATTTTTGGTAGTTAGGTGAGATTATCTCAGCCCCTCTAGCTAAGGGAGGCTCGAAAAAGGTATTGCTGAAGAGAGTTATTGAGCCAAGATACTCCCATGGAAGAGAAAAAAAGGCCATTACTTTCAGAGCTAGCTTGCGTGAACTCTAACTGTGAAAGCTATGGTCAAGCGGGCCTTGAGAATTTAACAGTACGTAAAGTCTACGGACAAGATCGAATACGGTATCTGCGCTGTCATAGCTGTGGAGCAGAGTTCAGTGAACGCAAGAACACTGCCTTTTGGAATACAAAAATCCCTGAATCTCGAGCAATAGAAGTAGGTCGTCAAATTGCAGAAGGAACGTCTATCAAAGGAACATCACGTCTGACCTACACCCATCCGGATACGGTGAAACGTTTGACCCTCAAGTTTGGTCAGCATGCCCAGGACTTTCATGAGCAGGAAGCTCAGCAACTGGATATCGACATACTAGAGATGGACGAACGTCATGGATACGTCGCCAGCAAAAAGCAGCAGTGTTGGGATGCGGTATCCATTGATGCCGCCAGTAAATTCATTGTCCACGTGGCCGTTGGTCCCCGTAACACAGACCTGATAGAAAGGCTGATGCAAGGCAGTCACAGACGACTAGCTCATCCCCAAGACCTGGTGCTGATGACCGATGGAGAAGCGAGTTATCGCACTCTCTTTCCGGTCATCTTCGGGGTGTCTTACCTCCCCCCCGTCAAAGCACGATGGGTCGACCTCCCAACTCCAAGTATCGGATTCCTCGAACCCTTGCCCACGTCCAAGTCATCAAGCATCGTCAGGGACAAAAGTTAGAAGCCGTAGAGGTGAGCAAAGCTCATGGGAGCTGGCAACGGATTAATCAAGCGCTAGATGAAATGGGTTACAACATCCCCAACACCTCAACTGTGGAGCGTTTCAATGGCACTGCACGACGGATGAATGCTCATCAAGTCAGACGCTCACTTGCTTTCGCTCACCGCAGTGATACTCGTCAGGCCGTTGCTTGGTGGAGTGCTACAGTTTACAACTGGGTGAGAGAGCATCGCAGTTTACGAGCTCCTCTAGAAGTACCCGAGGGTAAAAAGCGCTTTCAACAGAGAACTCCTGCCATGGCAGTTGGATTAACTGAACACATTTGGACCGAAGCTCAGATCCTCAGAGCACCCGTTTATATAGCTTCTCAAGAATAGGGGGCTGAGATAATCTCACCTAACTACCCCCTGTTGTTACTCAACAAAAACGTGATTTAGTTCCGATTAATGCGGTGCAGGATTACGGTAGATCCAGTACAAGTGACATAGTATCCTTCAACTGTAGTTTTAATAATGTGCGTCACGATGTCTTCAAACGCTGTTGAACATTACGATAAACACCTTGGTAAGTTCTACGCCTGGATGGTCGGAGACTTTACAGGGGCATCGAAATCAATGGCTGATTATTTCGACACAATTGGACTGCAACCGACCTCGACGGGGAAAGCCGTGGATCTCGGTTGTGGTCATGGACTCCAGACTATTCCACTCGCCAAGCGTGGTTTTGCTGTTATGGGGATAGATACTTGCGCTTTTCTGCTTGAAAAATTAAAGGCAAATATAAATGAGCTGCCAATCGAATTACTTCAAGCTAATTTACTGTCGTTCCCAAAGCATATTCATTCAGAGGTTGATGCAGTTGTTTGTATGGGTGACACCATCACTCACTTAGACTCGATAGGAGATGTTAAAAACCTCATCCTATCTATCTCTGAATCGCTATCCCCAGGCGGCTCTTTCTGCGTGTCGTTCCGTGACTACACACAATCTGAACTCACTGGCATCTCACGCTTTATTCCGGTGAAATCTGATGATTCACGTATCCATACCTGCTTCCTTGAGTATGATTCGACGGTTATTCATGTCCATGATCTTCTTCATACAAGAGAGCAAGATGGATGGTCCTTATCAGCTAGTTCCTATGACAAGCTTCGTCTTGCTCCCGAGGTTCTCAAAAATCTAGCTCACGACAATAAATTAAAGCTTGTCAGTGAAATCACAATTCGTGGCATGAACTACTACTCATTTCAAAAGCACATTGAAAGCTGAGAGTGTTGGTAGGATCACATGGTTCAAGTTTTAGGATGTCAGGGTAACATTTTTCTATAACCAAAAAATCAATAAGACCCCTGTATAGTAATGATCTTAAGCTTTTTCTCTTCAGTAAAAGTGTTACCCTGACTTGAACAGTGTCCTTGGAAGTGATCAAGCGCTCTGATAATTTAGCCGGGTTCAAGGTTGTGCCCAAACGATGGATTGTTGAGCGTACCTTTGGATGGTTATTGTGGTCTCGGCGGCTCAATAAAGATTATGAAGTGCTGACCCAGGCGGCTGAAGCGCTTGTGTATGTGGCGATGATTAGACTCATGATTCGGAGACTGGCTGAAGTTACCCTCTCAAGGGGTGAAGAAGAAAGTGAGAATATGCATTTGCCCTGCACAGAGGGTGTGTTCTATCTGCGCCCACACCCGTTCAAAGGTAAAATAATTCCCATTTTTGGGGCCTAGCTGAAACTCACCATGCTGTATCAGTTAGTCGGATACAGTCAAGCACAATAGAGACAACGCATGTTTATGTCTAGCAAAGCAGTATTTGAATCAAAGCGGCTGCGGTGTCGTCGCTGGATACCTAGCGATATAGAAACACTTTTTGCGGTCTATTCAGACAAAGAAGGCGCTCGCTGGATTGAAGACGGAAAGCCGATTACCTATGCTGAATGCGAACGTTGGCTTCATGTGACGGAAGCCAACTATGCCAAACGCGGCTACGGCATGTTTGCCTTAGAATCCCTTATGTCCAGGCTAGTAATTGGTTTTTGCGGTCTGGTACATCCAGATGATCAGGCTGAGGCAGAAATCAAGTACGCCTTGTTACCTGCCTACTGGGGGCAAGGTTATGCTAGCGAAGCTGTACCTGCCCTCCTTGAGTATGGTGCTCTCAAGCATGGCCTCACTCAAATTATCGCTACGGTTGCAGAAGGTAACCTCGCTTCTCAGCGTGTTCTGTTGAAGTCTGGCATGAGTTACTCACACGCCATCTATGAGGAAGACGGCTCGCAAACCCTACTGTACGGATGGCAGCCTACAGTGAGCAAAGAGGGTTTATGACGCTGATGATGAAGCAATTGGCTTGGTTCAAAAGTAGGTAACAGTGTCATGAGCGATCAGGGTAGTCTGGAGACTTGTCCCTAGTGGTCATAAGTCGGTGTAAAGATCGGCCTATTTCAAGCAGCTTCTTCGAACGGTTCAAGCTTCCAGTCGGGAAGGGTTCGAGACTGATCAGAGTTTTGTGTAAGCGGTCTAGAATCCAAACACACCAGGAGACCGCATCATGTCTAGAAAGAAACAAGTACCCAATCGAGTTGATGAGCTATTGGATGAACTCATTGGAGAGAACCCCCAACCGGAAGATATTCTGGGCGAATCAGGACTGCTCAAACAACTCAGCAAACGCCTAGTGGAACGAGCCTTGGCAGGTGAATTGACTCATCACCTGCAGCAATCCTCCGTCGATGAGCGTTCTCATGGCCCTAGAAACAGTCGCAATGGTTACTCGAAAAAGACCGTCCAGACTGAACAAGGAGAGATGGACCTATCGATTCCTCGCGACCGTTGCAGTGAGTTTGAGCCTGTCCTCGTGCCCAAAGGCCAGCGACGTATCGCGGGACTCGACGAGAAAATCATCGCCTTATATGCTCGTGGCATGACCACTCGTGATATTCGAGCTCAATTGGTGGAGCTGTATGGGGCCAATATCTCTGAGGGTCTGATTAGTGACGTCACCAATAGTGTCATGGAGGAGGTTAAAGACTGGCGCTCAAGACCATTGGATGAGGTGTATCCGATTGTCTATCTCGATGCCCTGTATGTGAACATCAAAGTCAATGGCCAAGTCAGCAAGCGAGCCGTCTATGTCGCGCTAGCGGTAACTGTGGAGGGAAACAAAGAGCTGTTGGGATTATGGATAGGGGCTGCCGAGCGGGAGGGAGTAAAATTCTGGCTTTCAGTGCTCACAGACCTTAAAAACCGAGGCGCTCAGGATATCTTGATTGCTTGCTGTGATGGCCTCAAAGGCTTTCCCCAGGCGATTGAATCGGTCTATCCCGATACTCAAGTTCAAGTTTGTATCGTTCATCTCATTCGCAATAGTTTGCGCCATGTGCCTTGGAAGGAAAGTCGAGCCGTAGCTGCAGACCTCAAGCCCATTTATCAAGCGGCCACTTTGGAGGAATCTGAGGCTGCCTTGGATGCGTTTGCCAACAAATGGGACCAGACGTATCCTGGCATCAGCCAAATCTGGATACGGCATTGGGATAATATTGCTCCGTTGTTTAAGTACCCAATGGCCATCCGAAAGGTTATCTACACCACTAATGCCATTGAGTCGCTCAATCGCTCACTGCGAAAGGTGATTAAGACCAAAGCTGTCTTCCCGAATGAAGAGTCTGTCTACAAATTGATGTTTCTGGCGATGAGGAATATCTCGAAGAGATGGACCAGACCGATTTTGAATTGGAAGGCGGCGCTGTCCCATTTTGCTATTCTGTTCCCAACACGATTCAACTATTGAATACGTTACGGCTTACACAAAAATCTAAACACTCTCAGGGTTCTGGTCTTTCTCCAGACCTCAAGCTCTCCATTTCGACTCAGAGCCTCCAAAGAAGCTAAGGCAGCCACCCCTTGAGCGGTCCACTTCATACCTTTATGTTTGCATCGGGCAGCGACACTCCAATCATTAAACTTCTCGACTCGATTACTGGCAATCCATAACCCGGCTCTGGAGCGCTTACTGTAGTTGGGTAAGTAAGGTCGTCTATTCTCCAAATAATTGATCAAGGTATCCAATGCATCCTCATTGCGCATTTGCCCCCGTAGAGCAGACAAACTATCGACAGCTTCTTGGATTTTTCCAGCCCACAACTGGGTTAGTAACTTCCCTTGAATCGACAAGCGATGGGCTTTATCGTGACACGCAGAACCGAGTTCTTGTTTACACCGCTTGGCCAGGTGATACCAGCACAGAATCATGGCTTTATTGTCGATTGGCAATGCTTCAAACCAGTTGCGGATCCACTTGGCCCCATCCCCCAGCACCACCAGCTGAATCCCCAGTGACACCCTCGAAAAACACCGAAGCAACCCCGGTATACCCAGACAAGGCATCATTCCCAACCATCGGCCGGAAAGATGATTCGCCAGTGAAGCGCAAGGTAACTCTACAGCCTGAAGATGATGATCGCATCACTGAACCCACCCCCAAATACGACCGCAGCGAACCCACCGACACATGGAGAACGCAACGAGGGTATTCAGCTCGACAAACACCAGGAAGAGTCCGACCCCCCAGAATATCGAGAGCATTTGAGTCCAAATTCCATGCACTGGAGAAGCGTCAAAAGAATCTAGTTCAGCAGACCAAGCAAAAGGGTCAACTTGAGTATCTGACGGTTTCCCGAAGCAGTTCAGGGAAGTACTGGATCACCATCGAGGGCAGCGGTATACCGTTTATCAGAATTTCGTTTGAAACACCTGAGTTCTGTTTCGAGTGTGCCTTGGAATTAGAGGACACGTTCGATGTGTTGCAGGTTTTGAGTCTGCGGCCAGGGGAGACCATTGAGCGGATTGAGGAGATGATCGGGGTGTGGTTGGATCGGGAACGGGTGAGTAGGGTTTGGGGGTAGGCAATCTTTAAAGTGAGGTAAGTATTTTCTATTTAGATTTCTACCGTAAGAAATTTTTCCTTGGGTTTAGGATTGAAGGAAGGTGATTCGATTGCCAATAGGGGGACAGTAAATGAAGCGTACACATTCTTCTCAGCCAGAAAAATTTCCATCTCAACCGATACTACAGTCAAAATCACCCGACTTACCTCAACCAGCAGCATCAGTACCTCCCACTATTCAAGCTAAATCAAATGAAGAGGGTTTAGCTGAATGGAAAGTACAGCAGGAGAAATGGGCACGATTTGGAACACCCTGGATGGACAAGGTTCCCGATCCTTCTGGAGAGATGGCACAGCCTTGGATTCAACGGAAGCTAACCCTTGGACAACCAGGAGATAAGTATGAGCAGGAGGCGGACTGGGTTGCATCTCAAGTAGTTCAGCAAATCAATGCCCCTTCTTTTTCTCAATTCAATCAAGGGCAATCAGTGCAGCGAGAGAACGAATTGGTAGGGGAGATGCAAGCGAAAGGTTTTCGTGCTGCCATCCAGCGTCGTCAAGCAATGACAGATGAAGAAGCATCAGCAGATTTAGAGTCTGCAATCAATAGTGCGAGAGGCAGTGGACAGTCATTGGATGCAGGGTTGCAACGGTCAATGGGTCAGGCGATGGGTACAGATTTTAGTGGGGTGCGAGTGCATACGGATTCCCAGTCAGATCAGTTAAATCAATCGATTCAGGCGAGGGCATTTACGACGGGACAGGATCTGTTTTTTCGTCAGGGGGCATATCAGCCAGGGAATCGAGGAGGACAAGAGCTGATTGCTCATGAGTTGACCCATGTAGTGCAGCAAAATGGTTATGGGGTTCAACTCATGAGGCAGAATAATATATTGCACAATAATGGGATATCTGAACTTAAGCATCAAGGTATACAAAGGGAAGAAGAAAAGAAAGAAGAAGACCTAACAAAAGAAGAAGAGCAAGAATGGCTACAGGCGAAGTTACAGATATCTCATAGTGCTGCAACTACACATCAAGGGCCTCAAATCCAACGTCAGCATGAACCTACTATCCAAAGAGCGTGGACAGGGCGAAGACAGCTATCAGGCCTTGGTTTTTTAGGTAAACCTTGGGTAGTTAGGAAAAGTGGCAACCTTATCAATATGCGCCTATTCCATGAACATATTTTTTTCGAAGATGGTGGTGATCCTTCAGATTATGGGCACATGGGTAAATCTGGCTTAGGAACTGATCAAGCTCACGGTCAAGATGAATATAGTAAAGTCCGTAAAGGCTTAGATGATGCAAAGATGCGACAAGCTGTAGCAAAGATGGGCAATCCTGGTGAATATGGCTTATTTTCTAATAATTGCCAAGACTATGTTCAGGGTGTTTTAAAGCACTATGACAGCTTATAGGAACAGAGTAAGGTATTTCTTGATTAAAAATCTGAACCTTTATATAGAAGTAATGTGGCAACTCTAACAACGGAAGAATTAGAACAGTGGATAAGTCATTACTTTGAGAATCCACAACCAAATAAGACTCCGATAGCTATAGGAATTTTTATTAGAGAAGGATATTTCACTAATGATTCTATAGTAGAGACTGTCATTACATTTTTGTCGTTTATCTTTCGTGATCAACCAGATAAAATTTCAATTTGGCTGAATTCAATACAGGATCTATCTAATCAAGAGATGATAGCGATAGGAAAAGCACTTTGGTTGTCAAATACAAAAGAAGCAAAAAACTATCTAGATGCCATTCTAAAAAAGAAAAATAAAGAAATTCAAGAGTCATTAACGTTGTTATTACGCGAGGTCCCTCCCAAAATAGAGGAAATTCCTATTTCTTCGCCAAGTATATTGGATATGTTGTGGGCTGCTTTTGCCGCAACAGGCGAAGAAAAATATGTTACTCGACTGATGTCTGTTCTACCGTACATTAATGCGGAGGACGAGCCACATTTATTTAGCATTGGTAATGCAGCTAGATGGTCACTAAGATCAAATATGGATAAGTATGAAAAGATTAAATCTATTTGTGTCAATCAATTAGAGCAACAATCTCAAGAGATATCCATAATCCTTAAAGAGATTTTAGCTGAAACTGATTAGCTTGACGTCCGCGTGATCAAATCGCATAAAGATATTCAGCGTAGCTCGTCTAGCAATCAAGCTAGGACTGTGGCATGGCAGATCAACTGACCGTTACGACTGAGCGTATTGATGATGTAGTGCTCCTACTCCATATGATGATGCAAATAGGCTTATCAGAAGTCCTTAACAAACATCTGCCCCGGCACTGGAAACAGGAAGGCTTTCGTTGTTCGGTCCTGGTGATGGGACTAAAGGGAGTTGGTGATGGGCGGTCGAAGAAGCAGGCGAAGGTGAGGGCTGTGGGGAAGTTGTTGGGAGTGTTTGGGAGATTATAGCTAACAGCGTTCTCATTGCACTTCTATGATTAGCCTATAACTACGTAATATTGCTATCAGGGGAAACCACTAGAGATTAATGTAAGCTTATTCCCAAAAATAAGTAATTGCGCTGTTTTACTGCTGAATACTTTGCCTGATGATATAGAAGACCTCAGGAGCAAAGCACATAAGCCATGTTGACAAGTTTGTTAGCCGAAGCATTAGCAGTCACCTTTGATAACTTGAACATGACAGCAAACATTTTGGAATGTGCAGAAGAAGCTTCTGAAGACCTGAGCCCTGAAGCAAGACAAAGGATAGCACTAGTGCATACAGGTCTGGCACTGGCTATTCAAGGGATGGAATGCGATGAACTACAGCAATTGATCAAACGGTCTGAACTGTATTGTGATTGTTAAAGAATTTTGGTTTGGTGGTGGAGATTCCACGATTGAGGAGCATCAAAGGATTGTGGAATGTTGTACCTTTGGAATCCAAGCTGGCTCAAGGGCTGATAGATTATTTGGCTGGAAGTACTTTTTCGTTGTCAGGTGAGTCTACCGAGATTGGCAAAGGCGTCTTCCTGCTCGCCCCACCATCATTCTCGATCACAAGAATGATGGTTACTGCTTGAGTCAGGTGATGGCACTCTAGTACTTCTCAGGTCTTCTTCTGGGACTTCTAACCTTTGGGTGTATCTGAGTTCGTAGGGCCAACATTTGTACTGGGATCGTAGACATAGCACATTTTCTTTTTAGGTACTTTGTTCCAACGATTCTGATCAACACCTCGATACATAGTGGTTTTCATCCTTGCCCGCTCAGCTTGATGTTGCTCTGGGGTCAACTTACCAAACAATATCAAGCTCAAGTCATCGGTATGCATGACTTTACCAGGATTCTCCTGCAGGATCTGAGCAATGGCTTTAGTCTTGTTCATCTGGTCATAAGGTTTGTTCATCTTCAGAGGACTAGATGAAGACTGGCTCGGTTTTTTCTGATTCTTCTTTTTAGCCTCTGTCTGGGATGCAGCTTTCTTGGAGGCCGAAGACTGTTTCTGTGAAGACGAGCGTGAAGCTTTTGGAGCAGATTTCTTGGCATTAGCTTCAGCTTTGGGCTCTACCTTTTTAGTATCTTTTGGAGCTGAGGCTGATCTTTTGGATGTTGGAGATTTTCTCTTCCCGGATGAGGGAGAAGCTTTTGGGGCAACTTTCTTTGGGGTAGCTTCAGCTTTAGATTCTACGGTTCCCTTTGTCTTTGCAGTTGAAGCTGGCTTCTTAGGAGTTGCAGACTTTTTCTTTGAAGCAGCTTTTGGAGCAGTATTCTTGGGTTTAGTTGCAGCTTTAGACTCTACAGTGTCAGCAACTATTGACTCTGGAGCTTCGGAGGTTAGTGAATCTGCTTCACCTTGCAGGATTGAAAGGATGTCTGAGCCTAACAAAGGATCTTCAATCAACGTATCTAGGGAAGTGATCTTAGTCTTGAGTTGACTCGTTTGAGCTTCAAGTTCAGCGATTGTCTCCTGGTAGTGGGTCTTTAACTCAAGGAGTACTTTGGAGTATTTGTTGTCAGCGGCCATAGTTTATCGGTGATCAGGATAGTTTCAGCAAAGTTAAGAATGCTATGAATTAGCATTCCCAGAATTAACTTCACTTGTATCTAATCATTAATGGGCTAAATTTGAGAATTTCTGGAGGGTTTAGACTTTTTTCACTTAATACTAGCCCTTCGGCTTGGGAAACTTGGAAGGGGGCTCAAAGGTTTGAACAGGCGTATCTTTTAATGCCTCACTCATAAACTCTCGCCAAACAGGGGCCATCCACCCTCCACCGGTTGCCCCAGAACCCATCCGAGAGTAGTTGTCATTGCCTGCCCACACTGCTACTGAGAGTTGAGGAACATATCCCACAAACCAAACATCTCGTTCTGATGATGTTGTTCCCGTCTTCCCTGCAGCTGGACGACCAATCTGCGCTGCAACGCCCGTTCCACTTTGCACAACGGTTTGCAACGTACTATTAACGGAGGCAGCAGCCCAAGGATTTAGCACCAGCTTAGGTTGTGGGGTATTATCAATCAACACTTTGCCTGCAGGATCTGTGACTTGGAGAATGGCTGTTGTTTTGGACTGCCAGCCATTATTAGCAAAGGTGGCATAGGCTGAAGCCATCTCTACGGGAGTTAAGTCCACAGCGCCTAAGGGGAGTGAAATCACATTGGGGATCGGGCTAGTAATTCCTAATTTACGACTGACATCTATCACATTCTTAATGCCCACTTTTTGACCCATGACAATAGCAGGCACATTGCGCGATTGAGCGAGAGCTTGGCGAATGGACATTGAGCCTTGAAAACTGCGGTCATAGTTTTGAGGTTTATACCGCTCTATACCACCATCATTGAAGCTCACGGGAGAGTCGTTAATCATTGAATCTGGGGTGTACTTCCCCGTCGCAAAGGCGGTGTAATACACAAAGGGTTTGAAAGCAGAACCGGGTTGTCGATAAGCCTGAGTCGCCCGATTGAATTCACTTTTTTTGTTATCCACTCCACCAACGATGGCCTTGATGAAGTGCGTTCTCGGATCGACCGCGACTAATGCCATCTGGTCCGCAGCATAGGCATAGTGTTGATGATTCCTGCGAACGGTCTTCTCCGCAATTTCCTGCATCTTCCAATCAAGAGTCGTTTGAACTCGGAATCCTCCTCTAACGAGTGCCTCTCGACCAAATCTTTCAGTCAATTCCTGAATGACGGTATTGGTGACATCAGGGGCTTGGCTCCGTTGATAGGAGGTAATTTCTCCTAAAATGATTTTCTCTGTCCGAGCTGCTTCAGCCTCAGCAGATGTAATCCATTTCAGTTCCTCCAAACGCCCCAGAACGATGTCCTGTTGTTCTTTAGCAAGGTCTAAATCTACAAAGGGACTATACCCTTCTGGTGCTTTGATAATCCCAGCCATCATGGCGGATTCAGCTAGGGTCAGATCTTCAGCAGATTTATTGAAATAACTCTGGGCGGCTGTTTCTATGCCATAGGTATTATGTCCCCAATACACTTGATTGAGGTACAACTCTAAAATTTCATCTTTACTGAGCAGTTGTTCGATTCTCAGTGCTAGAACTGCTTCTGCGAGCTTGCGACTAAAGGCTCTTTCTGGGGTCAGATAGAGATTTTTAGCCAGCTGCATACTCAAGGTTGATGCCCCTTGTACCGTCTGACCTGCCTGGTAATTGGTGATGGCTGCCCGCAGGATACCGACTGGATTAATGCCGTCATGTTGGTAAAAGTTGCTATCTTCGATGGCGAGTACGGACAGTTTCAAGTGGGGAGAGATTTTAGCCAGTGGGACAACCTGGCGATTTTCTTCCTCATGCAAGCCCGTGAGCAACTTGCCGTTGATGTCATAGATGTAGGTTGTTTCGTTGGGTGAAAAGCGGGTTAATGAAGTCACATCAGGCAGATCACGATAACTAATCGCTACCCCCATCAGTCCTCCTGCTAAACCAGCACTTCCCAGGAGGGTCAAGGTCAATATGGTGGTCAAGGTAGTATTGCCTATCCCCCTTAAAAAGAGGGTGGAGGTTGATCTAGAGGAGAAGTCTCGAGGAGAAGTGGCACTAGATGACATGGTGTATTAAAGGGCAACCATGACACACTAAATTTGGAGTGTGAGGTTACTGCTAAAAAATAACTGAGAAGCTTTCTATACCTAAAGTCTGCCCATACTAAAGTAAAGTTTCACTCTCGATCTTAAAGAGCCATCATCTCTGCAAAATAACGCAACAATATGGGGATTTCATGAGCTAGTTAAACAACCCAGATTATCGATGACTGTGTTAACGACCCGTTAAAAAATCGCGGAAGCTAGTGATTCGTCAGCTTTGGGAACACCACCCAAGCGCCGCTCAAGCAAGGTATATCGTTGCCTATCTTTGATCTGCCTGACGGCCATGCTGATCGCATTCTTGGGATCCACAAGAACTACCAGCTTCTTTGCCAGTGTCGATCCGGTATAGAACAAATTACGGTTGAGCATGATGTAATGCTGCATATACATGGGCAGAATGACGACGGGATATTCCGACCTCCAACTCATCTCCCTGAAGCCCAAACCACCAGCCGACCTCCCAGAGAAACCCTCGACAAACACCGAAGCAACCCCCGCATACCTAGATAAGGCATCATTCCCTACCATCGACCGGAAAGATGATTCGCCAGTGGAGCGCAAGGTAACTCCACAGTCTAAAGACAATGATTGCACCACTGAACCCACCCCCACATACGACCGCAGCGAACCCACCGACACACGGAGAATGCAGCGAGGGTATTCAGCTCAGCCAAACACCAGGAAGAGTTCGCCCCCCAGAATATCGAGAGAATTTGAGTCCAAATTCCACTCACTTGAGAAGCGTCAAAGGAACTTGGTTCAGATACTCAAGCTAAAGGGTCAGCTTGAGTATCTGACCGTTTCTCGAAGCAGTTCAGGGAAGTACTGGATCACCATCGAGGGCAGCGGTATACCGTTTATCAGAATTTCGTTTGAAACACCTGAGTTCTGTTTCGAGTGTGCCTTGGAATTAGAGGACACGTTCGATGTGTTTCAGGTTTTGAGTCTGCGGCCAGGGGAGACCATTGAGCGGATTGAGGAGATGATCGGGGTGTGGTTGGATCGGGAGCGGGTGAGTAGGGCTTGGGGGTGATGGTAGACAGCAAAGGAATTATGGCTCTCCGGTAATTAGCGTGGTGACACCCTACATATAGTGTTTATTCCTTAGTCATCTCCTATGGAATGATCTGAGGAGGTACTTCAGAACGAGAGTGTCATGGATAACTCAATTCGCATTCCCCTCAACCTTCCCGATGTTCAAGTTCTAGAGCTATCGAAGACGGAACGAGGGGATTGGCTGATCAAAATTGAGAGTACTCTGCAAGGAACAACCTGCCACAAATGTGGACATGAGATTACTGACCTTCATTGCCATGATCAGGCTCTTCGAATTCGTCACTTGCCATTGTTCGAAGTACCAGTGTATTTAGAAATTCGGCCCAAGCGCTATCGATGCGGGTATTGCGATGACCATCCCACAACAACTCAACGCTTAGAATGGCATGAACCTCGCAGTCCCAATACAAAAGCTTATGAGCATTGGCTTCTGCGTATCCTGATCAACTCAACGGTCTCAGATGTTGCTAGAAAACTAGGCGTTAGTGAAGGTGTCGTCAGTGGCATTATTGATCGCTGGATTGCCTGTCAAGTTGACTGGAGCGAATATTTAGACCTCAAGGTTATCGGGATTGACGAGATTTCGCTGAAAAGAGGCCACCGTGATTTTGTAGTTTTGATCACGATTCCTACCACAGGCGGAGTAGACATATTGGCAGTTCTGGCCGACCGCAAACAACAGACCGTTGCAAATTTCTTCAATCGATTCCCCTTCATTTACGCCAAACCATTGAGCGGGTTTGTACTGATATGTATCAAGGATTTGTCAATGCAGTCCGTGAACAACTCCCTCAATCCAAAATTGTCATTGACCGCTTTCATGTGGCCAAAGCCTATCGTAATTGCGCCGATACGGTTCGTAAACGGGAGGTCAAACGTCTACGCCAAGAACTCCCTAAGCAAGACTATGACAGTATCAAAGGTGCGATGTGGGCCTTTCGAAAACGGCCTGAGAATCTCCAGGAGTCAGAACAACAGTTGCTTGAGCGAGTGTTTGCTTATTCTCCTGAGATGAAGCAGGCCTACAAACTCCGAGAGGAATTGACACAGATATTTGAGGGTAGGTACACCAAAAACGGAGCTAAATGTGCCATCCGGGCTTGGTGTAAACGAGTCCTCAAAAGTGACATCAAGGATTTTGAGAGTTTCCTGACCACTGTCAACAATTGGATGGATGAGATGACCAACTATTTTCTGGAGGGATGGACCAGTGGCTTTGTCGAAGGATTTAACAACCGAGTTAAGGTCCTAAAAAGACGATGCTACGGTATTTTCGATATTGAAAGGCTCTTCCAAAGAATTTCGCTTGACCTCAATGGGTATCAGACTTTTGCCTTGACCTAAATACTATATCTAGCGGCTACCACGCTAATTCCCAGAGAGCCGGAATTATAGAGTGCAACCTATAACTGATCTGAAAAGTTTAGGGGAGGTGTAAATTATTCCTTCATTATAGAAAAATTTCAGTCTTGCATGAAATAATAATGGTATCTTTGAGTGCATTTTAGGTTGTCAATCCATGCATAACTTGACACCATTTCCTGGAACTTCTCTTACAGAAATTTTCCTTTCAAATCCTAAATCTTTTAGTGATGCTGATACAGCTATTTCCCATCTGAAGGCTGGTGAACTTATCCTTGTAAACTCAAAGCATCTGGCAGGTGATTCAGCTCAAAGGATTATTGACTATTTAGCTGGTAGTGTTCAATCGTTAGATGGGCAATTTACTGAAGTTGGCAATGGAGTGTATTTGTTCTCACCACCAACTATTCCAACTCAAAAATTCTCAAGTCCCCCTTCTAAAAAATAGCTTTCAGGTGAGTGAATAAAAATATGAAGCTAGATCTGCTTTACTAGCGTCGTCCACCACCAAAGTTACCACCACCACCTCTATTCTCACGAGGCTTTGCCTTGTTTACTTTCAGGGTGCGGCCCAGCCATTCAGCCCCCTCAAGTTCTTCTATGGCTTTAGCTTCTTCGGTATCATCACCCATTTCAACAAAACCAAATCCTCTCTTCCATCCTGTTTCTCGGTCAGTAGGAAGGCTAACCTTTTTGATGGTTCCATATTCGGCAAAAGCGGTATTTAGATCTTGCTCTGTAACGTAATAGGAGAGGTTACCAACGTAAATCGACATGATGCTAAGCCGAAATTAGTCAAGATTATGCTACCTGATCCCCATTTTTTTCGCTGAGAGCAGACGTAATCTTTTTAGAGACTATGCATGATTTATCAGTTCAGCTGTAGAAGGAAATTGAAATCAGTTGTTTGTTATGGCAGTCGCCATTTTGTCGATGACAGGAGGGCTAGCTACAACAGCTTGACTCTCAGTATTTGCATGTCTTGCAAGAAGTGGCGACTGCTATACCTTTACCCTGACTACTCATTGAGATATACAATCTCAAAGCAATACGTCGTATATTTTTGACATAAAGTAAAAAATATATTACTATGCACTAAAGATACTTTATATGCTTGTGCAAAGTATGAGGTGTACATGGCGACATTTCAGCAAAAAAATATAACTGTGTCCTTAACGACTTTCTCGTTGATTCTGCTTTTCTTTTTGCTGCGAACTGCTCAATTAGTACAAAGCAACAATTTTAATGAGTCAAGCGTAACCCAACTATGGATTATGGTAGCGGTGCTTGCAGTTTGTGCGACGGTTTTAGCAATGATTGTCACGCATACTATTTCTGCTACAGCCAATGCAGTACAATCTGGCGAGCCTAATTTTGAATTCGACGATCTTGTTGATGAGCGAGACCAGCGCATCGACCACAAAGGTACCCATATTACTTACAGAATTACATCGCTAGGCACCTTCATCGCTATGTTGACGTTTGTGCTTGGGCAATCACCGCTTATCATGTTTTCTTTACTCATTCTTTTTGGTCTCATTGCACAAATTGTAGGGGATGCCATGCGTTTACGACTTTATCAGCAAGGATGAGAAAGTGAGTAATTACAGAATTGATAATGAGTGATTACAGAATTAATAACAATATCCGCAAACTACGTTTTTTCCATAATGAAATAACACAACAAGAACTAGCAAAGCGTGTTGGGGTTACCAGACAAACTATTAACGCGTTAGAAAAAGGAAAATATTCGCCATCATTGGAACTGGCATTTCGCATCGCGCTTGCATTTGGTGTGCCTCTTAATGAAGTATTCTCATACGATCTTGACGACACGATCAAATAGTTCAACACGATTCGATCTCGACGGCATGTTTTTCTTGGTTATAGAAATTGCCGCTTCATTATTAATAATTTGGTATGCATGAACTTATGGCGTTGGTCTAATGCCAATTTCTTGTATACATGAACTACTCAATTGGAAGAATTGACCCGTTTGCAATACTTTTGAAAATCTATACAGGTCATCTCGCTGGGTAATTGGTATAACACCTCTTTCATTATTAAATTGAATCAGCCATGATAAGTCTAAAGAAATCAGAATGGATCATCTTGATCGGATTACTTCTACTTAGCTTTGTCCCTTGTGTAGGTGGAATATTTCGACTGGTGGACCTGCTTAGCAGTTCAGGATTAGTACCTGAAAATCCGAGAATACAGTTAGCACCAATTCCAGTTGTATTCCACATCTTGACCGCTGTTCCATATTGCATTCTTGGAGCCTTTCAGTTTCTTCCCAGTGTTATAAGAAGGTATCCAAAATGGCATCGGCTAGCAGGTCGGCTATTGGTTCTAGCAGGTATGATTTCCGCCCTTTCGGGGTTGTGGATGACTCACTATTACTCCTTCCCTGATGAGCTTCAGGGAGTCCTACTTTATTGTGTTCGTATTATCGTTGGATTCGCCATGATTGCATATATTTTACTAGGACTAGCAGCGGTTCTAAAACAGCGGTTTGTGCAACACCGAGCTTGGATGATCCGTGCGTATGCACTAGGTCAAGGAGCAGGAACGCAAGTATTTATTACAATACCGTGGTTATTGACTGTTGGAGAGCCAAGTGGGCTTACTCGAGATCTATTAATGACGTTTGCCTGGATTATCAACATAATCGTAGCCGAGAGGGTGATTAATAACCGAAGTAACGGGATTGGATCTGGTACAAAACTGGGTAACAGCTGACTGCCTGACATAAGTGGGGTTATGCCGACATACGCCTAATTTTTCTCACAGGATCGCTATGAACTATATTTAGCAGTACTTTTCAGACTTTAAAATTTAGGTTTTTGTGAGTTTATATGCCTGACCACAGCAGATAGATCAGAAAATGGTGTCTGCTAGAAAGTAGATAGAAGCATAGCATCCATATTCCTCACGGTGCATAGATTAAGACCTCAAACGACCGAAGCTGTATTTTGGTGCAGAATAGACCTATAAGCTATGAATAGCAGAGATTTTAGCAAATTCCATTAAATATTGCTTATTGAGAATCTTATCGGTTTGCAAACGCTGTAACGACCAAAACAGGTTAATTACTATAGTGCATTTATACTAAATTGCCCCATATCGCAGCTTCAGTCGTTTGAGGTCAAGAACTAACAAAAAGCGATTGCTTCGACTTCCACAAGAGTTTCTGGAGAAGCCAGAGAAGCAACTCCAATGCATGTTATGGCAGGACGTGATTCGCCAAAGAAATTAGCTAAAATAGGCATAATTTCGTTTGAGTATTCACCAAATTCGCCTCGAATATAAATACGAGCTCGCAATAATTTATCGATTGATGACCCCGCGTTTTCCAAGGCAATTGTCAAATTAGCGAGTGCCTTTCGCATCTGACCTTCAACAGACTGTTCTGTCGTTTCATATTGATGATTCCAATCTACTTGACCAGAGAGAAAAATAAGTCCCGATTGAGTCTCGATCGTAGCTTGGGACATACCATATGGAGCACCATCAAACAATTCTGGGGGATTGATTAGTTTTTTATTCATCTTGATTTTCTAAATGTACTTGCAAGGCCTCAAACGACCGAAGCTGCGTTTTGGGGCAGCTTAACCCTAAAAGTCATGAATAGTAACGGTTTCAGATACTCTCATTAAATATTGCTTATTGAAAATCCAGTCAGCTCGCAAAAGCTGTAACGACAGAAATTGGTTCAGTGCCACAGTACATTTATACTAAATTGCCCCATATCGCAGCTTCCGTTGTTTGAGGCCCATTTGGCTCAAAAAGCCGACTTGCTGCTTATGCTCGATTTTCCTGCAACCAGTTCACTAGATCAGTAGGTTCCGTAAAGTCGAGCAGGGAAGCGTAATAGATTCGTAGTCTATATTTTATGATGAAGTTTATTCAGGGAACTACAAATAAATAAGGGAATTGTGATTCATTGATTTTACATTCCAATTAACCAATCATCGGAACATGGGGTTTTTTGAACGTCCCCTCGAAAAGGTACATTCCAGGCTTTTGAGGTGTAAGTATAACCGAGTAGATTATGTCTAAGAAGCTTTTATAGTGAGGGTTTTAGCCATTTCTAGAAAATTAGTGTGGATGCTGAAAGCCTGGGGAGCATGTCACCTTTGCATGCCAATTAAACCATTGAGATAAGCACACCGATGTGCAAGCACTTGCGGAACATTGCTTTCATTCCACTGCGCCCCTGAAATTTTGACTCTGCGACTAATCTGTTTGATAGCAGATTCAACAGCTCCAGAGCCAATGGAACAAATTTGCTCACTCTGGTAATAGTCATAATTGACGATCCGATGCCGATGTTTGCGAACATAGTTGCAAAAGACTTGGGCCTGCTTTTTCTTCAACGACTCAAACAGAGCCAAGGTTTCATCAACCTTCCCCTGCCATAAGAGTTGTTCCGCCTGGTGCAGACGTTTGAGAGATCCACCGACCTTATGAAGATTTTCCACCAGATGGTACCAGTCCAGAATTTCTCGTCGTTGCTCAGGTATGCTCAGCTGACTAACAATGTTCCAAATGCCATCATGACCATCCCCTAAGCAGGTCACTGGGGAGGCTAACGGTTGCTGGTGAGTCCAGCCAATGAGGCGGGCATTATTGTGATAATCCGCGATGAGTCCCACCTCTGTTGCCAGGGTTTTATAGTCTTTCCACTGACAAGGTTGTCCTGCAGGGGTGCGGATGCGCACTTTGCCACCATCTACACTTACTTCGGTTAAAACTTCGTGGGCCTGGGGCTCAGGAAACTGTTGTTGATGGACTAATCGTTGCTGAGTTTTGGCTGCAATCTGAATCCCGGTTAAATAAGCCACATCTTGAGCGGCTTGAGCGTAGGAGACATTCGCACTGATGCGTAAACAACAATTCTCTAAATGAGGACTGATTTGACGATAGGAGGAAACAGCGAGATGCTGTGCCTGGTGAGTTGTAACGGTTAGAACACCCAAGGTGCTTTTCAGCTTTCGGTTACGGCCTGCTGCTGTGCCAGTAGCTGTGCGGATAAAAAATGACCGAGTTCGGGACTGACATGGGTCTGGATTTGCTGACGCACCGTCATCTCAATCCCTTCTAGCGTCTTCATGTCTGCTGGATCGCTTTCCTCGTAGAGTAATTGAGCTATCGCATCGAGATGGATTTTGAGTTGAGCTGCTTTTTCTGAGTTCATCAATGAAGACTTCTGGGCAACACTTGTATCCTCTACTGTTTCACAACAATCTGCAAAGGTGACATGCTCCCATACATCTGAGCTTAGAATTATCAGATGTTGACTTGAGAGTGTAATCATTCTTATATAATCAACCGTCTATTTCATATAATTAAAGTTTAGATCTCCAATTCTAATACAGGCTAACGTAGTTATTTATTTACACCTATGCAAAGAGTGATTTCGGTTGTTTATATTAGCTGGATATTTATAAATACTCCTATTACACCAGCATATGCTCAGCCTTCTCAAGAAGTGATACAGTCGCCTGGAACTAAAAAAAATAGAACAATAAGACAACCAATATTATTAAGTCAACAGAGATTTACTAAGTCAGGAAGTAACGAACCTGAACCGGTATACATAGATCTCGGGAAAAGCGATAATTTCTTTAAAATAATTCTTAGTTTAATCGGGTCATCTATTGCAGTTATATCTCTCCCTATTTCTAAATTAATTAGCAAAAATATTGATAGAAAATCTGCACTCCAAGAGTCAAAAAAGATTAATGAAATTGCAGAACTTGTTAAGGCTGAATCAAAAATAGAAAATGTTGCTCTTGCCAGAACAATTGCTGAGAAATCTTTAGGCGAAGATACAATATTAGAAATTAAAGAAAAGATACAAAGTATTGAGATTGAAGTATCAGAATTAAATAGACCAATTAAGTCGGCAATAGAAGGTTTGGTTAGAAACTATCATTCACAAGCTCTCAGGCAATCTGCAATTCAATTCTACTTTAGTTTAATAGCAGCAACTTTTGGTTTTGGTCTCATCATATATGCAGGAATAGAAACATTAGATTCGAGAGACTCAGGAAAGATTATAAATACTATCCCAGGTGCAGTAATTAGCGGTGTCTCAGCACTATTTTTTAAGCAAGCTGAGGAAACTAGAAAGAGAGCCACAGATTTATATGATCGTCTACGTTCTGATGAAAGACAATTAAAGGCAATCTCCATTGCTAGTCAAATAGAAAGTCAGGAAGTTCGTTCACTTGTACAAGCGCAATTAGTGCTACACCTTGCAGATATAGAAACTGCGAACCCATTAGATCTCAGCTCTAAAATCCCTAATTTAATAACATCGAAAGTCTTAAAAAGTGATGAAGCTTAGCAAACCCTAGGGTCTAAGGTTTGATGTGTGGACATAACGCTATCCCTCAACTGGTTTCGGGTTTTATTCCATCGGCAGAATAGGCTGTAACCGTTGTCCTACATAGCATTCCAACGATACAGACTAAAATGGCCCCAGCCTTTGGAAGCGTAATAGATTCGTAGTCTATATTTTATGATGAAGTTTATTCAGGGAACTACAAATAAATAAGGGAATTGTGATTCATTGATTTTACATTCCAATTAACCAATCATCGGAACATTGATAACTTCGCAGGTTAGACTATAAATCTATTACGCTTCCTATGACACTGTCACCCCGTTTTGAACCTGGCCAGTTTATCCATAGAATAAAGCCCGAAATGAGTTGAAGGAAATCAGCTCAAATATACTCTCTTAATTAGGAAATTTACATTTCACCTCAACCTCCAAATTTCCACCTACGGTTCCCTCCGTTATGAATGGGATGCCAGCTTTGCCGCCCATATTGAGTCCAAACTTAAACGTTAATTCTTCAACCTCTGCCTTTGAAAAATTTTGAAATGCAGTAACTACATATTCAGTATAATCAAACATCAATTGTCGAGCTGCATCTAGTTTTATAATCGTATTTCTATTCAGGCCATATTCCTGAATATCATCATCACCAGGAGCAGCCATAATATTCAGATCAACCTCAATTTCACTAATTTCTTCTTTATGCTGGAATGTAAGTTTTGCTTTAGACATATTGGCTATCACTAATTAATTTAACTAACATGATCCATTAAAAATTGAATCTTGCATTCATTATAAAAGTTATATTATGCTTTGATTACTATTTTCGCTCAATTCAGAAGATAACGCTCAATGGAAAGGGAAGCACTCGTAATTGGAATTCCTGAATATGACAACTTCAGTTCTCTACCAAAAACTACAATAGATGCTGAGGCTGTGGCAACACTGCTCGAAAAATATGGAGGCTTTAGAGTTGAGCGTTTACCCAAAAAATTAAATCCTGATAAAACTGGTCAAACCACTAAAGCAGATAAAGTTACTTATAAGCAGCTAGCAACTGCTCTCAAAGCTTTTATCCAAAGAGCTAATAACAAATACGCACTTATTTATTTCACTGGCCATGGATTTACAGAGCAGAGCTTATTAGGAAGGACACGGGGGTTTCTATGTCCATCTGATTGCTCTATCAAACATAATGATGAAGGCATTATTTCTAGTCAAGTGAATGGTTTAGATTTTGAAGAATTAAACCATTCACTTGAGCAAGCACAATTCAGCCAACTGGTATTGCTACTGGATTGTTGTCATAGTGGATATTTTATTGAAAGATATCAAGTTGAGAATGGCTTAAAAACATTCTTAGGATCAAAAGATTTTTATCTGATCACTGCTTGTTTAAGTAGTGAAACTGCAAAAGCGATCATAAGCAAAGAGAACAGCGTTTTTTCTGGAGCAGTTATCCGTGGTCTCTCACAAGAGAATCAAGATCATGATGGAAAGATCAGTGCCAGTCGTCTATTCGATTTTATTCAAAGAGAGTTGAAGAGCCGACTCCAAGAACCTCTACACCTAGGTTCTGGTAGTTCAATTAATCTATTAACATACGGAAATATTGAATCAAGCACACCCGTAATTCTCGATGGCAACGGTGAACCACAATGTCCCTATCGAGGTTTATCTCCTTTTGAAGTTGAACACGAAAAATTTTATTTTGGACGAAGAGCTGAAGTACAAGAAATCATCCAAAAACTGTATTGCTTCTCGTTCGTATCCATTATTGGAGCATCAGGGAGTGGTAAGTCTTCGTTAGTAAAGGCTGGGTTAATTCCCCATCTTGAAGATGAATGGCATATTTTGAATTCTATTAAACCAGATGCTCGACCTATAGTTAATTTAGGTCAAGCAATTGGCAGTCTGTTCGAACTATCCTGTGATCGTAAACAGATCATAGAACTGCTTGAAAAAGATGGTATTTCACCAGTTTTAGAGATGTTATCAAAGACTACTTTAATGAATTCAGGGAAGCAGAAAATATTGCTAGTGATTGATCAGTTTGAAGAGGTTTTTACTATCTGTGTTTCTGGTAAAGAAAGATCGCAATTTATTGAGTGTATGGCTGCGGTAAAAGCTCATGATAATTCTCCTTTATCTATTGTAATGACGATAAGATCTGAGTTTACACATGATCTTTTTCAAGTCTACAACAATCTTTTTCAGAGGAATAAAGATTCAATACTTTGGTTGGGTCAACTACAAGGAGAGGACTTGCGGGAGGCTATTAAACTACCAGCAATGAATCAAGGTTATACCCTGGAGGCAGGGTTAATGGAATTGCTTGTGAATGATGTTCAGGCTGAAATGAACTTTCTGCCCTTGCTAGAATTTGCATTAACTGAATTATGGGATAGACGAGAAAAAGCTAGAAAAGAGCTTCCGCTTCGTACTTATATGGATATGAATCGCTTGTCAGGAGCATTAGATAAGCGTGCGGAAGATGTATATAACGATGCTTTAAGAACAGAAGATGAACGTTCCTGGATTAAGCGCATTTTTTTGGAGTTAGTTCGTTTTGGTATACAAGGTATAGATACAAGAGAGCGCAAAACTCGTAAAAGTCTAATAGCAATGGGACCAACCCCAACAGAACAAAGTGTAATTGACAAGGTAATTGAAGTCCTCATACAAGGCCGGCTATTAGCATCAACCAATGAGCATGAAATTGACTTGGTCCATGAAACCTTAATGTCTGGCTGGAAACGCTTCTCTAAGTGGCGGAAAGAGAATCGTGAGGACAAACTATTAGTTCAGCAACTTGGGGATGCCGTGACAGAATGGCAACGTGAAGGAGACTCTTTTCTATTACAAGGGGGGGCTAGCAAAGGTTAGAGAAAGGTGGTCAACTCTCCATAAGATAGTCACACCTCTAGTTCGAGATTTTTATCAATGCAGCATTGATAAAGAAGTAGAGAAAATTGAAATTCTAGAGAAGGCTTTGAGGGAAGCGGAGTTACGAGAACAAGCCTGGAAAGTTATGTGTCTCATTCCTACTAACCTCCATGAGGCTGCAGCCTTGGCAATACAAAATACACAAAAGAGCGACGAACTTATCTATGGAGAAGTGCTTGCTCCTGTACAGGGGAATTTAAGAACTATTAGCGACAAGATTGTAGAACTATACTGCTATCAAGACCACGGAGTTCCTTGTCTATCTGTAGCCTTTAGTCCCAATGGCCAGCAAATTGTGGGTGGTGATGATGATGGGAACCTATGGTTATGGAATACATTTGAAACTTCCAGTGGCGTACCTTTCCATGGTCATACTGCTTCTGTGGGGTCCGTTGCCTTTAGCCCTGATGGTCAGAAGATTATTAGTGGTAGTGATGATAAAACACTTCGACTATGGGATTCGCATGGTAATCAAATTGGCGATCTTTTTCGTGGTCATAAGTCTTCTGTTTGGACTGTAGCCTTTAACCCAAACAGTCGGACAATTGTTAGTGGAAGTGCTGACGGAACTCTAAGGCTATGGGATCTACAAGGAAATACTATTGGTAAACCTTTTGACTGCCACGGGATTACAGTACTTTCCGTAGCTTTTAGTCCTAATGGCCAATACATTGTCAGTGGTAGTAAAGATAAAACTTTAAGGCTATGGGATTTACAAGGAAATACTATTGGTAAACCTTTTTATGGTCATGATGATTTTGTTTTTTCAGTGGCCTTTAATCCTAATGGTCAGCAAATTGTTAGTGGTAGTGCTGATGGAACTCTAAGGCTATGGGATCTACAAGGAGATACTATTGGTAAACCTTTCCATGGTCATACTGCTTCTGTGGGGTCCGTTGCCTTTAGCCCTGATGGTCAGAAGATTATTAGTGGTAGTGATGATGGGACCGTACGGATATGGGATATATTCGGACACCCCATTTGTAAACCTCTTCATGGTCATGCTAATTCTGTTCTGTCTGTTGCCTTTTGCTATGATTGCCAGACAGTGGTCAGTAGTGGAGATGATAAAACAGTTCGACTATGGGATATAAAAAACCATACTATTTCTACTCTCCAAGGCCATATTGGTATGGCTTGGTCCGTAGCCTTTAGTCCTAATGGCCAACAAATTGTCAGTGGTAGTAATGACAAAACAGTTCGACTATGGGATACACAAGGCAATTCTATTAGAGACCCTTTTCATGGTCATACTGATTCTGTTTTGTCCGTAGCCTTTAGTCCTAATGGCCAACAAATTGTCAGTGGTAGTAATGATGGAACTTTGAGATTATGGGATACGCTGGGCAATCCTATTGGTAAACCTCTTCGAAGTCTTACTGATTCTGTTTTGTCCGTAGCCTTTAGTCCTAATGGCCAACAAATTGTCAGTGGTGGTAATGATAGGACTTTGAGATTATGGGATTTACAAGGAAATCCTATTGGTGAACCTTTTGATGATCATACTGATTCTATTTTGTCCGTAGCCTTTAGTCCTAATGGCAAACAAATTGTCAGTGGTAGTAATGATAGAACTTTGAGATTATGGGATTTACAAGGAAATCCTATTGGTGAACCTTTTTATGGTCATACTGCTTCTGTTTTGTCCGTAGCCTTTAGTCCTAATGGCAAACAAATTGTCAGTGGTAGTAATGATAGAACTTTGAGATTATGGGATTTACAAGGAAATCCTATTGGTGAACCTTTTTATGGTCATACTGATTCTGTTAGAGCTGTAGCCTTCAGCCCAGATGGTCAGATGATCATTAGTGGTAGCTCTGATCAGACCCTACAATTGTGGGATGTGAAAGGTAATCCTATTGGTGAACCTCTTCGAGGTCATACTGCTTCTGTTTTGTCAGTAGCTTTTAGCCCAGATGGTCAGATTATTATTAGTAGTAGTTCTGACTTTACCCTGCGAATATGGCGAGGTGGAGTTTGGCGTGACTGGTTAGCTATCTGTTGCAATCGATTTCGAAATCATTCTCATTTCAAACATCCTACAAGAGAGCCTTTTCTCTCGGCTCGTCAGATCTGCCAGGACCGTGTTGGTAGTTAGCGTTCAAAAGGTCTGGGCTTAAGGGGGTCAAGCCGAGGTACATGTACAACTGTAAGCGTAAATATTGCGTATTAGAAAGCCAATTCTTAAGCAGCTTTTTCTTCCTCAGGGAGAACCAAATCAAGCCACTTTTCTTCCCATTCATTACTAATCATACTGGCTCTAATTTGCAAGACATTATGGGCCAACTCATTTCGGGTTTTATTTCATGACTCAAATCATCTGAAACCTTTTCACTGAAATGCTTTCCATCGATACAGACTAAAATGACGCCAGTCATTTAGTTTAGGAAGCGTAATATATTTACAATTTATATGTATTCATGCTACGTTCTTTTGAGTGAGGTAGATGGCATGGAGTTTTGAGATGGATTACGAATTACGGGTAGTCGTTGAGAAAGTATCCGTCAGTTCTCAAGAGGTCTTAAAACGTGACACTCTTAAAGTTTATGACATTAAGTCACCAGAATCCATTTTAGAGTTAGGTCTGCGTCATGAAGAGCAAATCTCACTGTTAGAAAAGATTCAGAACTCTGTTTTAGCCGTGCAATCAACCTTGATTAAAACAGGCTATGATGTTTGCCCAAGATGTGGGGATAAGCTCAAAAAGATGGGATTTACGCCCTCTAAATTTCATGCTGTTTTCAGTGATCATAAAGTCCGCATCCAAAAACACAAATGTCTTAATCCAGACTGTAAATGGCAAAGTACCCCTTCAACGGCCTCTGTCTTTGGCACTTGTATTCACCCAGATTTAGCGAAACTGCAATGTGAGCAAGGTGCTTTATACAGCTTCCGACAAGCCGAGACTAATTTGGAGCAGTTGACGGTTCATCGCCGTCCGGTCAATAACCATAACAAAATCAAGCTGCTCACCAATGAAGTGGGGGCAACCTTAGCCCAAGAGAATCTCAAACCATTGGCAACACCCAAAGGTACTGCCATTGCACAAGAGATTACCCTCCAAGTAGATGGGGGGCATATCCCTGACAAAGATAAGGATAAACGTAGCTTTGAAGCGCTCTCTGCTGTTGTTTACCGGCCAGAGAATATCATCGAAGTGGATAGTCATCATCGTCAGATCAAGGATAAAAGCTGTGCCCTCTCAGCCCAAGATGACGAACTAGCGACCATGAAGCTCTTTACGCTCAATGCAGCCCGAAAGCAGGGTATGACGAAAAAGACTAAGGTCACGGCTTTAGCCGATGGTGCTCAAAATTGTTGGTCAGTGATTTTAAGCTTGGCTCCACACTGCAAAAATCTTCTGTGTATATTGGATTGGTTTCATCTTGCCATGCGATTTCAGAATGTCAGAGGGGCGGTAGATGACACCTTCGAAAAAACCTTAGAGGGAGTGAAGTGGAAATTGTGGCATGGCAAGTCGGATGAGGCGTTGCAGAAATTAGAACTGCTGATGAACAATATTACTGATTCAAAGAAGCGCTCAAAACTGAAGAAGTTATATAACTATCTAGAGAACAATCAAGCCTATCTAGTAAATTATGAAGAGCGCGATAAACAGGGCCTAAGTTACACCAGTCAAGTGGCAGAATCTCATATCGATACGATTATCAATGACCGCTTTAAACGAACTAAGAAAATGCAGTGGACTCATGATGGTGCTCATAATATCTTGCAGATTAGAGGGATGATCACCAGTAATGAATGGGATGAAAACTGGCAAGTACCTGTAATCTCAGCCTTGACAGTAGCTGCATAACGAGCCTATAGCCTGTAGATATATTACGCTTTCATCCGCTGTTTGAGTTGGTCTGGTGACAAACTTGCGATGGTCGAAGACCGCCCTTCGGGCATCGCAATCAAAAAACCCTTCGCAAAAGTCGAATTATAGCCAGCCTCCAAAGTACAAGGACGATGAGCATTCATCTTGAAACGGAGTTTATATGAGTTCTCTCCTCTGAATTCCTTGGGAACGAACTCGATACTGATCAGGTAACCCGTTAAAGCTGGTTGCTTTAGTTCTTCTGGCTGAGAGTCTTTATCGAGGATGTACCAAGTGCTTGTATTGGCTCGATTACAGAAAATGGCTAGGGCAGATGGACTGTCACCGAACCCCAGTGCTCTTTCATGATCGGGATCTTGGGATGGGATTTGATGTTTCTGTGATGCGGGTTGCAATATAGCTTGGGGCTGCGTTGCGGGGATTACTGTGTTTGTGGTTGCGTTCATGTTTCAGTTTCCATCGGGATTTCAATAACTGTGTGCATTTGTTCAGCGAGACCCCAGCAGTCATCACAGATTTCAGGGTAGTCATCGGCTGCGCCTTTGCACCAGGGCTGGAGATAGCCACAGGCTTGACATTCGTAGTACTGTTCAGGTTCACATCCAGAACAAAAGGACGTGCTGTGATTGCTCAGGCATCCCAGTGGTTTCAGTTGTAAGGCACCTCGACCTCTTTGAAGGAGGTTCCACATCGATCTATCCATTGTTCAAATCCTCCAAATTTAACTGTCCAAACCATTCCTGCTTGGTATAAGCGTTGGCTTGCCGAAATGGCGCATCAAACTTCAAATGACAAGGGGCACAGAGAGCCTTGAGATTGTCTGGAGCGTTATTCTGCGGATTCTGATCCAGGTGCGCCACCGTGAGGGTGAATCGTTGGGGCTTCTGCTTCTCTCCCTCTGATGTGAACGGGAACCATTTGGGGTGAGTAATCATTAGCCAAAAGGCGAAGTGCAACCACTTAACCCCAGGCTTGCGACAGGGTTTGCCGCACTCAGTACAACACCACTTGGCTTCATCTTTAACCCGTGTTGCAATGTCGTCCCAGTTGTCGGGGTATCGTTCCTTGATTATTGGCATTGCGGCACCAGTAAAGATTGTTGCTCTGGGGCTGGATACTTCCATTCGAGATAGTCCTTAAGACCGTGTTCAGAGCCAAGGTCACGATTTGAGATGAGGCTTAATCCGCTGGTTGTTTGTGCTATTTGCGCTAGGTTTTGAACTTCGCGTTTAACTTCATCCCCAGTAACAGGCTTCCATCGAAGCGAAATCTTCAGATTATTCTTTTGAGCCAAGGTATTAGCGATGTCGGCAGGATCTAGCCCTTTATCAATAACTTGATATAGATAGGCTTTGTAAGCTTGATAGGCTTTGTCGCTTTCCATCTCTGGGTTCCACACATGGAAGGGGGAGAACAAGACGGATTGGTCATCGATTTGGATGCCTTTCTCTTTCTTTGCACGAGTTGATTTAGCGATAGTGATTTTCATAGCGATTCCTCCAAATCTGTAACGGTTGGGGATTAGCAAGCAATGACAGTCATGTTCTCGGCGATCTCATGAGCAAGAGCGACCCTCAAACGTTGTTCATCTGTCAGTCCTGCATTGAAAGCTTCTAAGACCGCTTCGGCAGCTTCCATCCTGCGGGAGTAGGGGCCGAAAGACTGGTGATTGAGGGTAGAACCGACATAGTTGGATTGCCTCTCGACAAAGTTGATGTGCACATACCCGATCAGCCGAGAGCCATAGAAGACGTTGAGTTTTCGGTCGTTGTCAGTGGTGGGTCTGGTGTGCAGTTTGTAGGAAGGCAGTTCAATGCTGTCGAGTAGTTGTTGGGGAAGAGTTGTATGATTCATTTGAATAACCTCGTTGAATGGTTCGTTCAATGAAAGGCATCGTTTGATTCAGCAAAAACTTGGCGATGCCCTTTACTCTTGAGTAGGGATAAGACGACATCCTCTTGAATCTCCGCAATCTCTACGGTTATGGCTGGATCGGGCTTAGGAATAAATCGGAAGACCAGCCAAGCTCCCAGAGGCACCCCGATCAGAAGCCCTAGGGCCGCAGCAATGATTTGCCTAGACATCGGTATAACCGTCATGCAGTAGAGCTTCTAGCATCAACGCCGCGTCGATTCGCTTGAGTGCATCAGTATGTCGATGCTCGGATCTCAATCTCGTGGCTTCGCTCATCAGATAAGCCACACAATCTTTGAAGCACTGATCTTTGTGTTGATTGAAGGGGATTCGTTGGACCCCCAACTGTGGCAAGACTGGAGAGGTTTTACTGATATTGAGGAAGGGCAGACTCAACGGACGTTCGGGGAAGTTTGGATGATGGGCTTGCATGGTTTTCTCCAAAAAAAGTGGCTAGGAAAGGTCAGCCCCGATTACTGGGGGGTATTGCCACAGGGCTGACCCAAGATGAAATATTGAGAGGAGCTAGGCTGCTTTACCAACGTTTTCCAGTAGCTTTGTATTGGCCCACTCCCACCAAGAGCGATTACTCCAATCAATTGAGGTGATATCTTCACTCTGGGCATCGTTGTAGAGAGGCACAATCACAGCGTCGAGGTCTTCAACTTCACCAGGAGAAACCCCCGAGAGTTCATAGACCGTATCGGCGATAGATTCCAGTTCAGATCGCTTAATTGAAAGCTGCTTAAAGAACGTCTCCCAGCTATTAATACGAGTAACCGTAAGTTGATCCATCAGTTCATTCAGGGCAACGATCATCAAAATGTCCTGACCTGCAACCTGTTTAAGCACTTTGAACACTGCCTCTTTCAGGGGAGAGACTTTGGCCTTATTGGTCTTGCGCTGTTCTAACCCCGTTGCTTCCAGGGTTAACAGTCCGAAGAGTTCGAGGACATGATCGCGGTTCCGCATATTGCGGTTGCCGTGATGCAACTCCCAGGCAAACTTAGCTAGCTTGTCTTGTCCTGTGGGGTCTTCAGGCTTGTACTGTTTGATGATGTATTTCTTGATATTGACCTTCTGGGGATTAGTGGGATCGATATGCTCCTTGATGGCCTTGGTCAGAGCATTGCGAGTAGCGTTGTTGTCTAAAGCGGTAGTCATCGAACTTTCTCCAAAAATGAATAGATGTTTGAACGGTTATAGGAAACATAGGCAGATTGACTCTCATCAGCAAATGAAGTCCTGACCATCGGTTTCAATGTCACAGCGCACGGAGTTCAAAAGTTCGACAGGATAAGAGGGCTTGGGTGCGGGCTTGGCTGGTAGAGCGGCTAGAGCTGCATATCTGAGAGAAGAAAAGATATCTCTGGGGCTGGCATGATCGCAGACTTGGATATAAGGGTTAAGGGATAACCAGAGGTCTAGAGCTTTGTCATCAGACAAATCTTTGCTACCCAGCACCAGGCGATTGAGGATTGCCGTCTGCTGGTCATGGAGTTCAATTGTGGTGGTGAACTGAACTTGTGGAATGAGCTTGAATCGTGTCGTTGGTTTCATTGTTTTTCCTCTGTGGTGAATGGGATGAACAAATAGAGAAAGAGCGAGAAGTAGATGGATTGCCAGAGCAAGAACCAAATGAGGGTGTAGCCGTCCATCGTTGCCCCCTGAATTGTCAAAATCTCGGTAGAAAACGAAATGTGTTGAACAAGTAGATCAGGCACTACCCAAGCCAGTAGAAATCAAGCAACGGGGATTGCTCTGGGTTGCAGTGAAGCTTTGCTGATATCTAGCTCGATGTATTCAGCCAAAGTCACCAGCTTTGCAAAATACTGATGGTTGGTTTCAATCACCCCCAAGTAAAGAGGCTTACCTTCTGGGGTATGGGTGTATAGCTCAGGATTTACATACCCTTTAGAGTCTTGATAGAGAGGTGGCAAGCACTCTAGAAACCACCAATACTCATCAGTCCCAATCTCGATCCAAGGGGCACAGTAGCCTGACTCTTGTTGTTCTCTGGTTAGGTTTTGTACGATCTGGGGATACGGCCACAGAGAATCCGTCTGTAGTTCAGCGAGTTGCATGATTGACTCCAGTTGAGAATGTAGCGGAGGGTGGTTAGGCACCACCCAAGCCAGGGGATTAGTGTTCAGAAGGCAGCAGCAATACGCCATATTCCACGTAGAGCTTGATTTCGGACAGTGGGAAATCAGTGGAAGGGATGTCTTGGGTAATGACGGGAGCGCAAGTGCTGGGGCTGTCCTCGTAGCAGGCTAAGACTGCACTATGGTCATCATTGACAGTCAGCATCCAGAGTTGGAAGTCTTGGAGGTTGGGGTTACTCTTGATAGCTTTGCCAGGTTGATGACTAGCTACAGCATCTAAGAGCCAGTAGCATTCCCCCTTCATAGCAAGGGTTCTAATGCCTTCTGTGTAAAGGATTCCTAGCCAGTGCTTATAGTGGGTTTCACTGCAATGACAATGGGCGAGTTCGATCTGAAGATTTTCAGCGGTAATCATGATATTCATTCCCTTGAAGCGATTGGGTGTAAATGAAGCGGGAGGGGCAAGGGTGCCCCAGGAGATTTCTAGATTTCGTCTTTGTAATCGTTCTCAGCTCGAACCGTCTGATCGGGTTGCACAGTGAACCAGTCACTGAGAATGCCCTTAAGTTCGGGGTGATTGAGAACCCAGTTTTCGATCCGTGTCTGGGTGGTGCGCTCTTCAGCGGAAGGCTTGCGGGTTACCATCAGCACCCAATACTCATCAAAATCGATATCAGCATCGAAAGGGCCACAATCCTTTGTCTGAATACAAGCCAGAGTATAGGGAGGGCAAAGGGGGTTTTCAGTATGTTCGTTAATGAAGGCTATCCCATCAGCTTCAGTCTGAACCATCCACATGTCAGGCTGGGTTTGTTGCTCAGCACCTAAGCGAAGAATTGGTGTTTCGAGTAGAGTTGTCATAGTTAATTTCCTTTGTTGGGTTTTAACTAGGGCACCGCATGACTTACCAGGTTCGGCGGTGCCTTTGTTGTTTCTATAACTATTATACCAGTTAACTAGTACCTGTCAATTGCCTAATCCATTTAATTAGTACTAAATAACTGTGCTAGGATACGAGTATCATATTGGTATGAATATGAAGCAACTTAGAAAGAGATCCAGTAAGCGACCCGAAGATATAGCTTCAGAACTTGGTGTAGCTATTTCTACCGTCAGGAATTGGGAGCAACTAAAAAATGCCCCTAGGATGACACCAAAGGGCTTGCAGCATTTAATGCTTGTATATGATTGCTCCTTTGAGGAACTGCTTGAAGCTGAGAAGGAAATGGAGGCTGCACAAGTTGAGAAGGAAATGGAGGCAGCGCAATGACCCAAGATACTACCCCAACCCGTTTCTCTTCTTTGGTGGACTTGTCTAAAGACTTGTTGCCCATTTTGGCTGTGATCGGGCTTCTGGTAGGTGGTTTATTCTTCCTGATTAACACCAGCGTTGCCGCTATTGTCCCCACTAGCGAAAGTAGGTTGCTCGATAAGATTGCTGATAACAGAATCCAGATTGAGCTATTGCGAAAAGACGTGAACACTCAATTTGAGAAAGTTGATCAGCAGTTTGATGGAATCAATCAACGGCTGGATCGGATTGAGCAACTATTGCAGCAGGATAAACCATGAACAGTAGTAGCCCTCAACGATGGACTGACAAATGGCTTGATGCCCTTGCAGCCTCTACCCAGAGATTGCTTGATGCAACCCAGGCCAATACTGAAACAATCAGTCAAGTCTTGGAGCAGCAAAAAACTACAGACAAGAACATCGATTTATTGATTGAAGGTCAACTAGCGATGCAAACTCTACACGGTTAGGTTGCAGAGCAGACTTTACAGCTCAAGCGGGCTGTTGATTACTTATTGAGCAAAGATGGTGGGCAATCATGACTAATGGGATCTGAAGAAATTATCATTCGCTACTACCGCAAACCTCTTCCTGTAATGGTTGATCCTGGTAAGAATCATCCACAACATGAGCCTGATTTATTACTAGGTTGGATTTGTCAGGGTAAGGATAGAAGCCCCGTACTCAAGAGCTTCCCCAATGCGGTAATAGTGGCTAAAACTAAAGCTAGGACTAAGCCTTATCTAACCCTAGTAAAGCAATAGCCTTCTTTATCCTGTCTTTCCCCGGTGCCCAATTATCCCCCTCAGTCATCCTCACCACCTCCCCCCAAGCCTTAAGCTGATTAGCCCTCGACAGCTTTACCAATGGCCGAGCAGCACTCTCAGACTGAGGAAGCACATCAAAATGCTCCTGCAAGAACAATACGAGTTCAGCCGCTTGAATACAGCGAAAAGCATGGATGTAGGTAACCCCAAGATTTTCTTCCACATAGACCTTAAAGCCCTTAGAGCCTGGTAAATACAACTTGTTGTCTTGAATAACTTTCAAAGCCAACCCAGAAGACAACAGAGCATTCGTTCCAGTTTCAGTCGGTTCCAAAAATATTTCTTCCAGCTCCGTTAAGCCTTTAGATTTAAATTCCTGCAAGTCCATATCACTCAAGGCTAGAAGTCAGAGCCAGATGAATTATAGCAAGCCATCCTTTATCCGAAATCTCTACTAGGCAATATACAATCCGTACAGAAAGTGAGTTAATCTCATGCCAAACTTAATCAGCAAATTAATCACAGCCAAGACCGCAGACCCCAAAGGCGACTCATCGGCTAAGGCCAAAATTGATACCGCTCCCCAACTTTCCGTAGAAGATATCTGGGATACCCTAGCAGATCGTGACCTCTATCGGCTCTCCATCGAGATTGACTCAGGGCTGCGCCTCTCGACCCGATTAGATGCCGTAGACCTGGGACTAGATCCCTATGTTGTCGATGAGCTAGCGGGAGGCTACCGCAAAGCCTTCTCAGACGCCTTCACGAAAGCTAGAAATCAACTCTCTGGCCTACAGAAGAAGTTCAACAAACAATTCACTATCTACGTCAAGCCCTTCAGATTTATTGATGGCAGTGTGATCAATGATGCCGTTGACTTCACTCAACAAATCAAACTAGAGGCTGCATCCTTACGCCAAGACTTAGTGGACACCTACGCCGATCAGCTCAAAACATTTTTAGTAGAGCTAGACCGGAAGCTCAATGAAACGATTCCAGGGGAAAAGAAGCAGATTGAACAAGCCCTGATCCACTATGCCCAGGAATTCCCCAGCATTGATGATTTCTCTGGTTCTCTCCAGGTGATCATCGATGGCCCAGTCCAGCTCACTTCCTTGAAGAATAAGCTCAAGGCCGATGCTGACTTACAGGCTGAGCTAGCCAAAAAGAAGAGACTGACAGCGAAGCAAAAGCAGGAAGCTCAGGCCATCCAAGAGCGCATTAAAACCAGTCAATTGATGCTCAACGGCATCGCTCAGGCAGTGCAGCAGTCCCGTGTGGCTTGCCTTGATGAAGGCTGGGAACTGATGGCCGATCTGATTGACCGTTTTGGAGCCAGCCCTGATGGGAAGCTCACCAGCAAAGACCAGTCTGCGATCAGCTCAACATTCTCTAGGCTGGAATTGCTAGAGAAGCATAACCCCGAGATATCACAGCACCTCATAGAGGCTAAGAAGCTGCATGAGGTAATGCAGGGCACCCCCACTCCAGAACAAGCCCAAGAAGCCTATGAGAAGTTCTCTGAATTCCTCGCCAAGCAATCCCAGTCAGCGAGTGGTGACGGAGCCGAGAAGCTTCAGAAATCTCTCAGATTTGCCAACGACTATAAAGAGATAGTCGCCAAGCTAGAGAAGTTAATTGAGACACCCGACTCAGACACATTAGCTGAACTGGAAGCAGGGCAACTCGCCAATATTGAAACGACGCTTACCCGCCGAGTTGCCAATCTCAGACGACTCACCAAGCAAGCTCAACAATCAGCACAATACAACAAGGAAAAAGCAGCAGCCCAAGGTGGAGTTGATCCAGTTGCTGGCTTCTGATCCTAGAAATATTTTCAATAACTGTAGGGAATTTATATTGCCTAGGCTACTTAGATTCTGTAGAGAAAACAAAAATTTAAGCTCATGACTGCACTTCAAACCAAGCTTCAAACGCTACGAAAAGAACTCAACGCCGCTCACCTGGAGCGTAAATCTGTGATTGATGGATTGCTGGCTACATTGCTGGCGAACCAGAACGCTTTGCTGTATGGGCCTCCAGGGACTGGGAAAAGCTTGATATTAAGAGAGATCTGCTTTGCGATCGCAGATGCGAATTTCTTCCAAAGATTGCTTCATAAAGCTATGTCTCCCGATGAAGTCTTAGGGCAAATCAGCCTCAAGGCACTGGAGAATGACGTTATGAAGCGGAATACTAGCGGCAGGCTTCAGGAGGCTCACTTGGCCTTTTTGGATGAAGTCTTTAGAGGTAATGGGGTATTGCTCAATAGCTTGCTGGAGCTGATGAATGAGCGCACCTACGACAACCCAGACAAGCAACAAAGCCCTCTGCGCTCAATTGTCGGGGCAACTAACTCCATTGACTCAGGGAGCGATTTGGAAGCGTTTGCCGACCGCTTTGTCTACCGCCCCTGGCTCTTCGATCTTAAGACTCCCAGCTCTACTAAGAAACTGTTGGGCTGGACAATCAAAGGAAATCGCCCCCAGGTGAGTCAAGGTCTGATTTCATTGGCCGAACTCGATCAGATGTGTGCTGAAGTTCAACAGGTCAAAATCAGCGATGCGATGGTGGATGCTTTCACTGAGATTATCCACACCCTGATTCGCGATGGCTTTGTGGTCAGTGCCCGACGACGAGTGAAATTGCTGCAATTGGTTCGGTGCTTTGCGTATGTCCAAGGAGACGATCAGGTATATCTAGAGCATATCCACGAGCTGTTACCCCAGTGCTGTTGGAAGTCCAAGATTGAGGAAATCCGAGAGATTAAGAGACTGATTGAAACAGCCGCACCCATCGCGAAAAAGGAGTTATCGAGCATTACCCAAGCCGCTCAAAGTGAAGTCTTAAGACTAGAACAAAAGTTGAATAACTCAAGTCTGGGTCATACCGATCATGTGAATGCCGCAGACTTCGCTAGAACTCAGCTCACCAATCTTAGTCAGAGTATGGCTAAAGTCAAAGCTGATTTATGCAGGAATGGTGCTAGCCAAAAAACGAGAGCAGAGGCCGACCTACAGGCGAAATCACAGCGAGTCAGTGAACTAGTTGAAGGCTTGTATTGATATGTACACCCAGCTCAAGACAGAATTAAACCCGATCACAGCCGAAGTCAGCGCAACCTCAAAGCTGTTTTGGCAAGACTATCTCAAGTCCAATCAAGCGATGGTCGAGATAACCTCAGAAACCAACATCAGAACCCTAAACAGCTTTGCCCTTGAAGTTTTCCATCGACTCTATTACTCTCCCGATCCTGAGTGGTTACCGGAAAAACCCGAGCATCAATGGGCTAGAGTGTTGCACAACCAGCTTTCTGAGTCAGAAGAGTTCCAGAATCTAACCCTGACCTGTGCGGGTGATCCATTAGGGGCAGCAATCGCCGCACAATCCATGATCACCAATCTGCACAGGCAGCTTAAGGTTGCCAGTGGTGATCAGGAAATTGACGAACTGGATACCCTGAGAGCTAAGGCCAAGCAAGCGAAGAGGGAGGGTGACGAGGAATTATTTCAGAAGCTCCAAGCCCAAGGGCAGGCCATGTCTGAAGCTGCCCAAGCCTTTGCTCAAAGACTAGAAGACCAGGAAGGGGAAGGCATTGGCGAAAGTGCTGAAGATGCTGAGGGGGAAGTACAGGAAAAAAAGACGAGTTGGAAGCTCTGGGGATTAGTTGGGGGAATGAATCGGGTGATCGCAATCCCACACCTACCGGGAGAAGCTAAAGCTTGCGGCTTTGATTGAGGAGAATCCCCAGCTTAAAAAGATTCTAGACCTCGCTGGTAATGCCTTAGAGACTGCCAACCGTAAACGCCGACAGCATCAAGCCGAGACGGGATACGGTGAACTGGTGGGGATTACCACGGGCAATGATGTCTCACAGATTTTGCCTCAAGAGTTGGGAAGGCTGTCAGATTCCAGGCAGAAACTGAGTTTTTATCGAGACTTTCTAGAAGGGCAGTTGTTCCAGAATGACTTGCAAGCCCCCGAGGAGAAGGGTAAAGGCCCGATGGTGATCTGCTTGGATTGCTCTGGATCGATGAAAGAGCGAGTAAGCCGAGATTTATGGTCAAAAGCTCTGATCGTGGCCTTGGTGAAATTGGCGAATGAACAGGATCGGGTGGTGTCAGTGGTTCGCTTTGAGTCTGTCTGCTTTGAGCCTATCGAGATTCATCCCAAAGAAGATATTGATCAGCTGATCCGATTACTGGTGACAAGTCCCACCAATGGCGGGACAGAGTTTCAAGCTCCACTGGAGAGAGCCAGGGAGATCATTGAGCAGGATGCTGATTACAGTGAGGCCGATATTGTTTTCATCACGGATGGGATTGCGCCCCTGAGTTCTGTGTTTCTAAAAGAGTACTCAGATTCCCTAGAGAAAATGAAAACTAATTTCTTCTTGTTGGAGATTGAACCAGAGTGGGGATGGTCAAACGCTCTCAAAGATTTGGCGAGTCAAGCTTGGGTAATTGACGTGGAGGGGAATTTTGATGAGCTGGGGGCTGTGTTTACGGCTTGTTAGTTAGTCACTAAAAAATACGGAGAAGAAATCTATGTCCTTTAAACTTCAACAAACCAAACAATGCAAAAATTGCCCATGGCGCGTAGACTCCGATCCCTACGCTATCAATGGATATAGCCTGCAAATGCATCAGGATCTAACGAGTACGATTGCCGATCCAGGGGTAATCACTTTTAGCAAAGAAATAAGGGCAATGGCTTGCCATAATTCTACAGATGAGCAGCAATTTCACTGTATCGGCTGGCTGGTTCATCAGCTCGGCGTGGGCAATAACATTGGCCTTAGAATGTACCTGCGGAATTGCGAAAATGCCAGTGAGATTGAAGTGTTTGGAGAACAGCATCAAAGATTAGAAGATACCTTGCCAAATGAAGAATGTGAGACTGAAATTGACTGGGATGATTAAGGGATGTCCAAAGAGCAAGATATAGATGCAAGAGCCGCACAAGTGGAAGCAATCATGCTGAAACTTGAGGAAGTTTTAGATCTAGATGATCCACGCCAAAATCGTCTCCACCAATGCATGGATGCGATCGCAAATCAATACATCGGTGGATCGATTGATAAATGCTGGGAAGTTCTTCAGCCATTGGATCAACAGATTGATATCGAACTTCTAGAGCATCAGTTAAAGCTTGATCAAAATCAGTAACGCACACTAGTAAAAACTTATCAATGAGACGATATTGATAAGAAATTGCTAGTATGCAACCCTTATAATCTAATATTAGTGGATTTATACTGATTACCTCGAAAAGGTTCCTAATAACCCTTGAAATTAGCGAGAAGGCATCTCGGTAAACGCCCGACCCCGTGATCGTTAGATCGGGCCGAAAAGCGGAAATTCCCGCAACGCCACAAAGCCAAACTGGAGAATTTTAACAATGAAATTAACTCAAATTAAGCAAGCTGTTATTGCTAACTTTGCACAACAGCACAATGTATCAGTGACCAACATAGCAGAGCTGAAGCAAGCTGCTAAACAGCTCTGGCCTGAGCAAACTTACAATTTCCGTAAAGCTCAGATCTGGCTAAACTTTGCCAAAGATCTGCAAGTTGATATCGTTGATTATATTGCCCCAACATCTAAGGATGAGCAAAAGTTGAGCGATCTTAAAGCTGAGGTTTGCCAGCATTACGAGGTCAAGGATACCAAGACACTCAAGGCCAAGCTGAAAAGCTGGGGAATTTCTCATGGCAAACTCAGCACTCGAAAGGCTTGGGAGGAGTTGCTAGAGGGATGCAAGGCCAGTCCGAAAGGGCAGGTTATTGAACTGCCAGCGGATCCGTTGGGTGTGGCAGCTTAGCCCTTGTCCGGTGCTGGTACCCTCCAAAAGTAACAGCACCGGACTTTTCTCTTGTTCATATTTTTTGGAGTTCACACCATGTCAAACAAGACTATCAGCGAAGTCAAAAGAGAGGGATTTTTCAGTATCTCCGAAGATCTGCAATACAGCCCCGGCGAAGGGGATCTCTTTTTGGAATATCAAGGCCCCGGTGGCTTCTGTCTCGGAAGCATCAGCAAAACCCTTCTTACTGGTGAGTGGACGGCCACTATTAACCTCGCTCTTGTGGAAGACGACGACATAAAAGCCCACGTCCACTCAGGCATAAGGTCTGACTGCATAGATAGGCTCTGGGCCATCAAAGATGCTGTTAGTTGGGTGTGCCAATGAATGCTCAAAAGACTGGGTGAATTAATAGGTGTGATGTTGTGGAGTTGGTATTGTTTTGCGATCGCACTGAGCGGCCTTCAGCCATCGCATTTCCCAATACCAGCCCTAAACCCCGTGTTATGTCGAGGTGTCGGTATCGAGATTTGAGATCGCATCCCTGCAGTACGACCCCCAATACTCAAAACGGCACATCATCAATAGTTAGCTCTGGAACTGAAGTACCACCGTCCTGACTCTTAAATTCTCGGCATTGCTCGGTTGGGTTACCCGTGCCACAACCGAAAGGGACAACCTCACAACAGTCTTAATGTTTGCCAATGTACTTTAATTGGGAACAGCATTGAAAAAGATGGAAGGCCGTTTGTTCAACTGCTTTTTCAATCTCTAGTGTTTCCTCTGGTGGATCATGATCAGGATTCAGATTCCACATGATTCCGTTATTTCGGATGGTGGCCCATACCTCTCCCTCGTTGCAAAATCTCGCAGTGTCTATATGGGCTGTTACTGTCTTTGATTCATAAATATTTCATGAGTGTGTGTCAATGACCCAAAAACTAGCAGAACTTTCAATCAGCTATATTCAATCGTTTAGTTTTGAGGATATGGGCTATACATTATGGATGACAGTAAGTACACCTCTTGTACAGAAAAAAATATGTTTTAAAGGTATTATTAATATCAATATTTCTAGAGATATATTAGATCTAGAGCCTGATGATATCAGTGTTTTTGAAGTTAATCATGAATTTAGAAAACCAACAATTGATGATTTCAAAGACTATCAGTTTCTAGCTGATAAAGACTTGAATTTCCCTAAACTCCATCTAGTCACTTTTCACGCCAGCATGATTATCACAATTCTTTGTAAGGAGGTAGAAGTAGGTCACCAATAGCAACGGCTCCAGTCTGGAGAAATCAGGGGATTGGCACAGGAATGATCCGATACTTGTTTAAGGATTTGCGAGAATCCGATCAGGTAAGACCGATTTGGTCAAACGCTAGGGTTAGCTCTGCAAGATTTTACCGGGAGCTAGGCTGGTGGGAAGCCTCCGAACAGTTTGAGAATGGGAACGCTGGGCTATCGGTGCAAATGTTAAGAAAAGACGCTCGCCGTTTGGCAGGTTTCGGGGGCTGGTGTTGAGTCGAAAATTGGTCTGTGATGATGCGAAAGTGGGCATCCCCGAAACGAGCAAGAGCTTAGCGAACCTCAGATGTCCATTAATTCTTTATACGCACAAGAATGAGCAATTTATAGAATTAGCTGCACAACTTTGAATCGCTACAAACTGAATTCAGAGAGTGATCTACTGATTTATAGGCAATGATACCCAAGAATGAGTTTTCAAGAGATGAATGCACTATTTCTGAGAGAAAAATAAATTCTTTAAGGAATTAGTTGCACTATTTTTGATAGTAGCTTCCTATCAATCAATCTACTGAATCTCAAATCAAGCTGAAGAACCACGTAAATTTGTAGTTTTTCCCAGATAATTTAGTGATATCTGCCGTAAATAAAGCCATGACTGAACCCCTTACCCTGACAGCCGCAGTAATTGCCAATCTCGCCTTTCAAGAGTTCCTAAAATCCAGCGCTGGTGAAGCAGCAAAACAGTTCACTGCTGAAGCAATAGCTAAGATGAGCGAGCTTCGTCAGAAGATTTGGGATAGGCTGCGGGGTAAACATGATGCGGCAGAACAAGCATTAACCCAAGCAAAGTCAGGTGATCAGAAAGCAATCGAAACCATTGCTACTCTGCTAGGTGTGGAAATGCTAGATGAAGCCTTTGCTGGAGAACTTCGACAGATAGCCCAAGAAATCAATATTCACATCAGCAAGGACACCAACACCCAAGTTCAAAATAACTACGGTGGAACCAACTTCCAAAACAGTATTTCAGGTGGAGAGGTTTTTCAAGGCGAGAACATCACCATCAATAAGACCACTTGACTAGAGTCGTCCGACTGGGACCGGACAAAGTTACATTCCCCTACCGATATACTCAACAATCTACCTCCAAGTGGCGCTGTTGCCTTCGTCGGTCGAGACTCCCAGATCAACCAACTGCATGAGCAACTGCAAAGTAACCAGCGAATCGCTATCACTGCACTTGAAGGGATGGGAGGGATTGGTAAAACTGAACTCGCTTGGGAATATGCTCAACGGTCCTTAATCCAAAATCTCTATTCGGGTGGAGTGTGTTGGTTGCGGTCGCGAGATCAAGAAATCACCACTCAGATTATTGATTTTTCTAAAAGCAATTTGGGAATGAAACCCCCAGATGATCTGGAAGTAGAGGCCCAGGTCAGTTTCATTTGGCAACGATGGCCCCAAGGGGAGGTTTTAATCGTTGTTGACGATGTGGTTGAGTATGAGCTTGTTGCCTCCTGTCTTCCTCTATCGAACCCACGGTTCAAAGTCCTGATCACCACTCGACTTGATTTTGGTGGATCTGTTCGCTCTCTTTGCCTGGAAGAACTCGATAATGAGAGCGCACTAACACTACTAGAAAAGCTGATTGGACAAAAACGGGTTCAGTCTCAATTAGAAGATGCAAAAACTTTGTGTGGTTGGGTCGGTAACCTGCCCCTTGGACTAGAGCTGCTAGGACGGTCATTAGCTAAAAAGCCAGATTGGTCTTTTCAAAAACTAATTGAGCGACTTGAATCCAAGCGACTTGAGGCTAAAGCCCTAACAGCAAGAGAATCAGGAATGACGGCTCAGTTAGGAGTAGCTGCTGCACTGGAGTTGAGCTGGGTAGAGCTAAGTGAGGTAGAGCAGGAACTCGCTTGTTTATTAGGGATGTTTGCAATTGCCCCTATTCCTTGGCATTTGGTTGAAGGATGTCTATCAGATCAGGATAAGGACGACTTAGAAGACATCAGAGATGAAGGTTTAATTGCTAGAAACTTACTCAAACGAGTAGAACAGAGTACCTACCAACTCCATCAAATTGTGCAGGAGTTCTTTCGGATTAAGTTGAATGAGCACACTGACAAAGGGGAATCCCTTAAAGCCGCTTATTGCACAGCAATGGTTGGTGTTGCTCAGAGTATTAATGACAGTCCAACACTTGATGTGATTGCAGGGATGAGAGCCAGCATTCCCCATCTGGAGGAACTAACCAGACAGTGGATTGACCAACTCAGTGATGATGATTTGACATGGCCCTATATCGGTATTGGTCGATTTTATGGAGGGCAAGGAAACTATGGCTTAGCTTTACCTTGGTATCAAAAATGCCTGGAACAGACTCAACAAAGATTAGGCAACGAACACCCTGATGTCGCTCTTAGCCTCAATAACCTGGCAGAACTCTACAGAAACCAAGGACGGCACACCGAAGCCGAACCCCTCCATGTCCAAGTCCTACAAATGTACCAGAAGCTCTTGGGCAACGAACACCCCTCTGTCGCGACTAGCCTCAATAACCTGGCAGGACTCTACGACAACCAAGGACGGTATACCGAAGCCGAACCCCTCCATGTCCAAGCCCTACAGATGTACCAGAAGCTCTTGGGCAACGAACACCCCTCTGTCGCGACTAGCCTCAATAACCTGGCAGCACTCTACTACAACCAAGGACGGTACACCGAAGCCGAACCCCTCTTGGTCCAAGTCCTACAAATGACACAGAAGCTCTTAAGCAACGAACACCCCGATGTCGCGAGTAGCCTCAATAACCTGGCCTTACTCTACGACAACCAAGGACGGTACACCGAAGCCGAACCCCTCTATGTCCAAGCCCTACAGATGTACCAGAAGCTCTTGGGCACCGAACACCCCTCTGTCGCGACTATCCTCAATAACCTGGCAGAACTCTACAGAAACCAAGGACGGTATACCGAAGCCGAACCCCTCTTGGTCCAAGCCCTACAGATGTACCAGAAGCTCTTGGGCAACGAACACCCCTCTGTCGCGAGTAGCCTCAATAACCTGGCAGGACTCTACGACAACCAAGGACGGTATACCGAAGCCGAACCCCTCTTGGTCCAAGCCCTACAGATGAGACAGAAGCTCTTGGGCAACGAACACCCCTCTGTCGCGAGTAGCCTCAATGACCTGGCCTTACTCTACGACAACCAAGGACGGTACACCGAAGCCGAATCCCTCTTGGTCCAAGCCCTAGAGATGACACAGAAGCTCTTGGGCAACGAACACCCCTCTGTCGCGAGTAGCCTCAATAACCTGGCAGGACTCTACTACAACCAAGGACGGTACACCGAAGCCGAACCCCTCTTGGTCCAAGCTCTACAGATGAGACAGAAGCTCTTGGGCAACGAACACCCCTCTGTCGCGAGTAGCCTCAATGACCTGGCCTTACTCTACAAAAACCAAGGACGGTACACCGAAGCCGAATCCCTCTTGGTCCAAGCCCTACAGATGACACAGAAGCTCTTGGGCAACGAACACCCCTCTGTCGCGACTAGCCTCAATAACCTGGCAGCACTCTACTACAACCAAGGACGGTACACCGAAGCCGAACCCCTCTTGGTCCAAGCCCTACAGATGAGACAGAAGCTCTTGGGCAACGAACACCCCAATACAGTCACATTGAAGCAAAATTTAGATACTTTGCGTCAACAAATGAAAGATTAAATTAAAAAAAGAAAAGACGCTAGCCACTGGGCATGTTCCGGGGGCTGGTGTTGAGTCGAAAATTGGTCTGTGATGATGCGAGAGTGGGCACCCCCGAAACGAGCAAGAGCTTAGCGAACCTCAGATCGGCAATGTCGCCATCCCAAAGCCATGCCTTTGCTCTGCTCCCTGCCTTTATTTGGGGATGCTGCATTATTGGAGTTTTTGGGATGGGTGCGATTTTTGGGGATGGTATCAGGGTTGCGATGGTCTCCGACCGGCCTTCGGCCATCGCAATCCCTAACTCAGCAGCCCTTCTTTTTCTGCGGCCTCTCGCGTGACCTTCCTTAGCCACGCTCTAAGTTCTCCTCTTTCAGAATACTTCTCTTCTAAGGCTTTATATACTTCTTCTTCCAGACGAATACTAATTGACTTGGAAAGCTTACCCGTTGAATCATCAGCTCTGGGCAACGGCTTCAAGTGGTCAAATGTGGGGTTCGGATTTCTAGGCATATCCAATTCATAAAATACACAGAATCAGATTAGCATAAATAAGAAAAAATAAGCTTGAGTTCAAGCATATTTGATTCTAAAAGAGAATATGGGGAAAAGTTAGGTAATACAGAATCCATAGAGATTTCAATAGTGTAAACTAGTGTAAATACTAAGCTTATACGCTTGAACTCAAGCATATAGATGATACAATGGTTACATACAAACAAAGGCACCGCCCCCGACTGCGAATCTGAAGCGATGCCCGAGTTAAAACCACAATCAGAGGCAATAACTATGCTTACTTTAGCCGAAACATCGATTTTTACGCTTCATCTTCAGTTCAACAATCCCAACCTGTTCGCCGCAATGGAAGATTGCGAAGATTCACAGGATCTAGTCGAAGAAGTTGCTAGCGATGGCGAGGCCCCTTCCTGCACTCTTCTAGGCCGCATGGGCCGCATTGATGGGGTGGCTGTGGGTTATCTCTCAGATGGCACCCCGTTAAGAATCGAATAGTCTCTCTGGGGCATCTCTGCCCCGCTCCTTTCGCTCCATCTAAACCCACTCGCTACACAGGGAATGAATATTATGACCACTCAAGCCAAACGTGAAAAGGCCCAAGCCAAACAACAAGCAGCACTCGAAAAACTAGAGCAAGGAATTCTGAATATTGCAACTGAGGCCGATTGGCGACAATATCTAGACTTTCATTCCAAGTTTTACAACTACTCCGCTAAAAATACGATGCTGATTTACGGCCAATGCCCAGACGCTAGCCATGTGGCAGGCTACAAAGCTTGGCAGAAGCACGGGAGACAAGTTCGCAAAGGGGAGAAAGGGATCGTAATCCTCGCTCCCTGCAAGAAGAAAGTCGAGGATGAAAAAACAGGGGATAAAGCTTGGCAAATCTTTGGCTTTAAGACTGCAAGCGTTTTTGATGTTAGCCAAACCGATGGCGAAGAATTACAGGAAACAGATGTCAAGGCTCAGACCACTGAGGCCGAGCTATACCGGAACCTCAAAGCCTTCGGGGAAGCTCAAGGGTTTACGGTGCTTGAGCAAGCCTATCCTGGGGCTTACGGGGTCTGTATCTACAAGCCCAGTGGCATAGAGATTCAGGTTGACCCACTGCTCAGTGTAGAGCTGAGAGCTAGCATTCTTGCCCATGAGCTAGGCCATGCCCTCATGCATAATGCGGCTGAGTATTGCGACCACACCCCCACATCCACTAAGGAGCTAGAAGCTGAGTCAGTCGCCTACTGCGTGACGCAATACTTTGGAGTTGCTGAGGATCAGAAGCGTTCCTTTGCTTACATCAACTGTTGGAACCGGGAAAGCGATCAGGCACTTGAGCAGTTCAAAGCGTCAATGAGTGTGATCGCAAAAACCGTTAAGGCGATTATTGAGGGAGTTGAAAGCGCTACCTCGAATGAATCCAAAGCTTTAGCAATTACCTAATCTGCTGGCCTGGGTGAGCCATTAATCACCCATAAAAAAACACAGATTCTAGAGAGAATTTAAGATTGTAAATCAGTGTAAATAGTGAGTCTATATGCTTGAACTCAAGCATATAAATGTTATAATACTTATATTGAAACGCAAAGACAAACCGATGACTTACTTCCCCGCAGCCACTACCCTCACCACTGTTAAAGTCGCCAAATATCGGGAAGCCTTGAGATTCGCTGAGTATGTTGCAAACCGCATTGAACATCCGTCTTGCCGTTGGGATGAAGTAATCCGTGAACGCAGCTCAAGCCTTCTATCTCTGTTTCGCGCCATGCGTGAACTACAGTCCATGAAGTGCCCCCGATCCTCACAGGATGATAAGAACCGCTACGCTTCCGTAATGGCTAAAGCCAATCGAATGATGGAGCAACACGGTGCAGAATATTTCGAGAGCCTTCATGGGCTTTCAACCACCCAAACTGACGAGGAAATCAATTGGAATTGGTTAGGGTCTTCTATGGCCGATGAGCTGACATACCTCAAAAGCCCCGCAGAATACCCCGCGCAATACGCCCGAGTAGTTGCTTCACTCAAGCCCAAGGCCAAGAAACAGCGACATTTACACGTTGTTTAGTGCGTGAATATTGCACATTGTACAATATACATATTATGATAGTGACATGATTAAAAGCTTTCGCCACAAAGGACTTAAGCGTTTTTTCGAGACTGGCTCAACTGCGGGCATCCAAGCAAAACACCAGGCGCGATTGAGGTTACAGCTACAAGTGTTAAATAGCATCTCGAATGTGCTAGAGCTTGATATTCCTGGGTTCTATCTCCATAAGTTAAAGCCAAGCTCTCGATGGTCGATTCGCGTTAGTGGCAACTGGAGACTCACCTTTGAATTCACTGATGGCGACGTTATTGTGCTTGATTACGAGGACTACCATTGATGTTGATGCATAACCCACCCCATCCCGGCGAGGTCATTCAGGGATTGTTTCTTGAACCGAATGAATGGACCCTGACCGATGTTGCTAATGCACTAGAGGTCAGCCCCGGTAATTTCTCAAGGCTGGTCAATGGCAAAATCGACCTTAGCTCTGACATGGCCGTGAGGCTGTCTAGGGTTTTGGGCCTGGAGCCGCTAACCTGGATGCGAATGCAGGCCGATCATGATGTTTGGAATGCACAACAAGATAATGACCATGCTGAGTTAAAGCGGTTGGCGGTTAAGGTTTAATGAACCAATGGAGACAGATTCAGCGACGCCCAACGAAAATGACGAAACAGAGAGCTAGGTAAATAATTCTATTGAATTTCATCATTAAAATAGATGTTTGCGGTAGTGCATATAACGCTATACGTATTAGGAGTTAAGGTAAATATTACCTGGGAGATATAGTATGGCTGAAGACTTATCCATCATAATTGAGGCCACTTCGGAGCAAGCATTTTTGGAAAAGTATAGTAATTTAACTTCTTTACTAAAAGATGAAAATATAAAGTTTGATTTAGTTGAAGATAATGTCGAATTCGGGCTTGAGAAAGAAGAATTATTGCTAATAGCTTTCAACTTTATAATTACTTCGGCTGCATCAGGACTAATATGGGATTTAGTAAAATCTCTCTCTTTTAAAATATTAGATAATATGCCCTACACACAAAGAAGAAATACAGAAATAAGATATAAAATCAATGATTCTGAAGGAGAGATTAAAATTATAAACAGATCAAAAGATTCTTTTACGATAAAATTTCCAGACGGCACCAAAATCACCTCTGAAAATGACACAACACATTAGATATCGAAGTCTAAGTTGGTGGTTCAAAGCGCTGACTTTTCAGGCTTATCGTATATTTGGTGTTAGACATTTTTTCAAGATGCTAGGACTTGTCCAGAAATATACTCCTGCTGATATTTTGATGCAATATGTATTGCAGGATGCAGAACTTTGCTATCATCAGCTGATCAAAAAATACCCTGAATATACTTGGACAAACAAATATGTCAAGAGAGGATTGAGTTACGTCATCCCAGAATTTAGTTTACTCACTTGTTATAATCATTTCAACTTATTTGCTTTTTGGTGTGATGATGCCATTATAAGTGACTGCAAAAAAATACTAAAACTTGGCCTCCCGATAAACACCTCAATTAGGCTTAAAAGTGGCGAAAGGCATACTATACTCTTAATTGGATACGATGAAGAGAGAAAACTATTTTATGCGCATGATCCATTAGGAGACTATTTTAGTAACTATAAAATCATGTACGGTGCGAACATTGAATTCCCTTTTTATAAAATCCTGAAAATCTCTACTGGTAACCCTTTAAGAATTCAACTTAGTTGTAATTCATATCAGTCAGAACTTGTAAGTGAAATATTGCACCTTAGAAAGTTATATAGTTGGCCTTAAGCCTTAGTTTTAGAAATGTTATTTATTTTACGGAGAATTGAATCAGGAAAAGGTGTATTCTCTACTATTTGTGATAAGAAAATAAGATCACTTCCAAACCTATAGCTTGGAAGTGATATATCTTGGCTAATTGGTCTAAAATGAGTGGAGATCGATTAATTGATGTCATGTTTATATAAATACCTTTTAAAGTAGAATTTTATTATTTATTAAATAGTTCAATGTGCTAAATATTTCGTCATTACTTCAAATTATTGTATTTTCATTTACAGTTATCGCATCCCTATGTACGTTCTTCGGATGGCTATGGCGGGAACAGCAAAGAAGGTCAAGCGCTCAGTTTACTATTGATTTACTATGGTCATCTGGCCCTTCAGATGGCTGGATATTGACTGATACTCTAGGACAAAGCCCCACGTGTATTCCAGGAAGTTATTACCCGAGATACCGCTATAGTCCTACACGCACTCAAAAATTTGTTAAGAGTGTGCTTAGGATTAAAGCTTGGTTTTATAAACTTGCATCCCGTTCTACTCCTTTTTTACAAAGACCCAAGAAGCACTTTTGGAATCTACATTATCCTGGTTTGGATCCAGCCTTCGATGTGTTATTTCAAAATACAACTAGAAGAGATTTAGTCATAACGAGTCTTGGTATTGAGATCTGTAGTGTTGCTCATGTAACACCATATATGGGAAGCCCACCAGCACGTAAGATTGAATGTCAAGCAAAATATAGATTGCGTATACCAGACATTAACCAGGAGATCCGTAACAGAGGTGTTTGGAGCGATGGCCGAGTCCTTGAAACGCAGCGTGTAAAATGTAAAGTTGCAGTAAAGCCTTTTAAAGACATGTTTGTTATTGAGCGTAATGGACTCTTTCGGTATGGGCTGTGGTTAGATGGTTATGTCAAGAATGTTCCAACAAATTCAATCATTCGTTTATGGCTTCAAAATAAGGAAGGATCAGTATTTTTGTCACCACATATTAGGCTGACTCACATTGGCTGCTTTGAAGATTAAAATCACCAAGCTGGTCTAATACCTATTCATCCTTACTTTAATCCTGGATTATTAGAATTACCTAGTCATTATTTCGGTTTTAATGGACAACACACCCCAAACAAATAGCTTTTAAAAACAAAATTACCTAGTTAATATAAATCCCCTGTAGAATCTGAGATTTCACAGCTTCAAAATCAGTCAATGGTATTTCATAGGAAGGATTGCAGAGCTTCTTTAGTAGCATGTCAAGCATTGGGTTATCGCTGTTATATTCCACCTCTGCCAGGGGATTAGGAGCCGAAAAATCATAAAGAAGCACCCTTGTTCTTTCGGGCCATTCTTTGATCAGAAAGCCCATGCCCTTTGCTTGATTGCTAAATAGCGACTCATTGAGAGGGCCATTGATTTCGCTTAGCACATCAGAGTAAGAGGCCAGCTCAAACCCGGAGAAATCACCGTTGATGATGGTGTTAGCGAGATTGAGCGATCCAAAAAGTCGATCCAGATTTACTGTCATGATTGTGCCTCAGTAGCTAAGTAATACAAAATCCATAGAGAATCTGAAAAATTGAAAGACTGGGTGAATTAATAGGTGTGATGTCGAGGGTTTGGTATTGAGTTGCGATGGTCTCCGACCGACCTAAGTCCTACGGACAGCAAGCAACGGCTATCGCATCCCTGCAGTACGAACCACAATACTCAAAACGGCACATCATCAATCGTTAGCTCTAGAACTGGAGTACCACCGTCCTCACGCTCAAATTCCCGGCATTGCTCAGATGGGTTACCCGTGCCACAGCCGAAGGGCACAACCGCGCAGCAGTCGTAATACTTGCCAATATATTTGCACCGGGAGCAGCAACGAAAGGGACGGAAAGGCGTTTGCTTATTTTCATCTGTCTCATCTGGTGGATCATAATCAGGGTCAAGACTCCAAACGATATGATGGTCTCGAATAGTGGGCCAGATCTTCCCCTCGTTGTAAAGCCGCTGCGTGTCAATGTGGACCGTTGCAGCCCTTGCTGGATGCTCCCACAGCCGAGTATCGGAGCAAATCTGGATAGCCCCCTGCAAAGCATCTATGGGGCTAGTCTCCGTACCCAAATCACTCAGCCTTGCAATTAGTGCGTATCTAGCTTGCTGTTCTTTTTCCCTTACTGTTGTAGCTTTAGTCTGTAATGGCCTGACCCGCTTTACTAGAGCCATATCCAGCGCTCCCACTCGTTGAGCGATTTCAGCTACATCTTTGGTGACGATGGCAAGCTTTTCATCAAACGAGGTATCCAGAATGGCATGGGTATGAACCTGCGGATCGTCAGCTCTGGCCTCTCGTCTGGCTTCAGAATTGCCAGTTGCACTGTTGGGCTTTTTATCTTCCAGGGGACAACCTTCGCGAGGGTCCAACAACCAGCACCCAACCACAGAAAAAGATATCGTAAATGGAATTGTAAGTGCCCAAAAGGACAAAGAAAGGTTTTCTCCTTCTTTTTTAGGTAAAGCGATGAGTCCTACCAAGGTTGAGAGTGCAATTACAACAAAACATGCAATTGCAAAACTCTCCCACTCCCAACCCGGAGATTCATCGTGGTTTTGAGTATTTGTCATCAGTTTTCTCCGATTGCACGGGTATTTAGAGAAAAATCAACAAGTCTAGTACCTCACTTGAGGAGCAAAATCCAGGCGATTATCCCTAAGACCCAACCAATGGGGCCTGCAAGGAGCAATAAGGGGGTAATCAGGATCAGAAGAACAATCAGACAACCTTTCATTAGTTTTTCTCCACAAAGTAGTTTTCTTCCAGCATTCGGGCAATGGTTTCAAGTTCTTGTTCTGGTTGGTCTAGAGTTACGCTCATAACTGAGCCTCCATAGTTAGGCAATACAGAATCCATATAGAAAATAAAAATTTAGAGCATTGGTATTGAGTAGATAGTTGGGGATTAAGTTAGGTAATACAGAACCCCTATAGAATTTGAAAGTTTGAAAGTTTGAAAGACTGGGTGAATTAATAGGTGTGATGTTGGGGATTGGTATCAAGTTGCGATCGCAAATCTCGCAATCCCCAATACCACCCCCGCAATCACTTCCCCGAAACCTGCTCAATGGGCGAAGTCACAGCCGCATTCTGCCCAACGCTCAGGTGATAGAGTAAGCCCCCAGCAGGTATGCCGATCACTAGACCAATTCCAATAAGCGCGATTTTGAACCATGTTCCTTCTCGTTTAATTTCCCTCTCAGTCCGCTTAATTCGCTGGAGCTTTTCAAGCTGACTGATTTCCTTGTCTTTGAGCTTTAAATCAACAATGCGCTGTTTGATGGCCTTCTCGTTTTCCGCAAGCAGGCCATCCATCCGGGCCGTTAGTTGCTGCTGGACAACAATGGCGTAGGGTTCTGTACTCCAGTGAGTTCTCCCTGCTTTTTTTCTGCTCCCTTGCCCTCCAAGCTTGCGGTCATCCGTGCCATAAATTCAGCCTTGAAATCGTCGGAAAGGAGTTCCTTAGCTAAGCCCTGGCGATACTTGGTCATAAACAGATTCTTCAGCCGTTCCTGTTCCTCATAGGCCAGGTCTGCAAACCCTTTGATTTGAGAGATGGTGACAACTATCGCAGCTTTGGCCTGCTCATCAATGAACCTCTCCATCTGGATCGACTCAGGATCTGACCCAGCCTCAATGACTGGGGGTGTATCCTCGACCACGGGCTGAGGAGGGATGATCGCCTCAGCGGGAGACACACAATCATTGACCTGTTCGCAAATCTCCTCAAACCGATCCCGGTAGTCAATCAGAAACCCATTCTCGGCTTGTATAGCGGCATAAATTTCATTGAATAGATTGTCATTCACTTGTAGTCTCTGGCCGATGCTGCGAAGGTAGGCATCAATATAGTCATACCCCTTCTCATCATGGAGAGTCTTCATCACGAGCAATGTTTCAGATTGCTCATCTGTGAACTCAGTCTGGTCTGTCCAGTTACAAGCTTCAAGAATCTCTTCTAGCTCAGCATCATCAACTTTCAGTAGGTCTAAGATTTCACTAGTAATCATCGTCAAATACTCCAATGGGTTTGCTGTAGTCAAACTCTTCATCTTCAACGGGTGGGGAAGAGTCTTCTTGTTGGGAGGATAGGCAAGATGCCTCTGGATCAGCAAATGATTCTGTGACTTTTTCTGGAATCTCATCACCACTCACATAAATTCGCGCTGATTCAAGATGCAATCTCGCCCGAGCCAAGGATTTCTCAATCAAGGTGTCAACCTCGCTTCTGGACGCACCCGATAGAGCCGCAGTCATAGGGGCCATCATGTATTCCAGCAAGTTAGCGGTTGCTGCTTTGATGTCCGTGCCATACAGCTCTTTCATCGTGTCAATCGTGGCTGCGAGTCGAGTGGTCGGCCTGGTGCTGAAATTGAGGTTCAAGGTTTTGCGATTACTCATACGGCCACCATTCCTTTAATCGTCAGATAAGCATCGGCCATTCTCAGGATCATGGGGTCTTTGTCCAACTGAGGGAATGTCTCAGCAATTTCTCTAGCGATTCCATCTAGGCAATTCAGTCGCCGACCATAGACCCCTTTGAGTTGTTT